>QMYR01000036.1 GCA_003662765.1 Candidatus Thorarchaeota archaeon | reverse complement strand
TAGCAGGCGCGTTCCCACCCGCTGCGATGGCGTACCTGACGGACGTTTCGAAAGAAGAGTCCCGAGGAAGCACAATGGGAGTGTATAGTATCTTCTTTGGTACGGGCATGATCATTGGGCCTGCGACAGGGGCGTTTGCCTACACCACGTACGGAATCTGGGGGCTAGGAGCGCTTGTCGCGATATTCATCCTTGTGGCCGTGGTTGGAACCTATCTCATGCCAGAGGCGATTGAAGAGCACCGGTCTGACGAAGTGTTGAGATAGGATATGCGCCACACCGGCCCCCCACAGAGTAGGGCCCGCAATAATTAATATGGGCGCACGGACAGTACCAAGACCTAACCCAAAGAAGGGAGATTGAGGAAATGGTCAGGCTCACAACGATAAGTAATGTGCTGGCAGGCATCGGTCTGGCGGTACTTGGGTTCGCGGTAGTACTGAAGTACATGCTCGCAAGTCTGAATGTCACTGGCTCACCCTACCCCTACTATGCATGGCTCGGCGGGGCGGGCCTGCTCGTGGTGGTTCTAATCATGAGCATCATCAACACATTCACAGAACTGACAGGCTTCGTCCACCCCGAGGACAAGCTCATCAGTAACATGTTCGTGTATCTGATGGCGATTGCCACCGTTCTGATATTCGGCATTCTAGACGAGGGACAGATATACCAAGAAACCCTGTTCAACATCGCATCGATGATTGTCATTGCCTATGTGTTCCTGTTTATCTTCGTATACTTCTCTCAAGCAATCACTGAGGGGAGCGAGATTGGACAGGTCAAGGAGATGACGGCGCGCTTCATGATTGTGTCCCTGCTTTTGGGCGGTGTAATGGCAGCACTGCTCGTTGGTCTAAGGGCCATCTGGGACTACTTCGGACTCTACGAGTCGGCTGCGGCCGCTCTCGGCCTGTTTGCCGTCGCTCTGGTAGTGCTCATTGTTCTCCTCCTCGGGCGCAGGTACGAGCCCGTGGGCGAGTGAGAACCTAGTTTGCCTGACGAGTGGGGGACTCGTTCCCCCTTCGTCAAGCTGCCTTCGACTAAGGCCCCAATAAACGAAATAAGCGAAACCGCAGTTCGTAGCGATGTTGCCATATCCGCAAGGATTCTTGCGGCAGAGATAGGTGGTGTTTTGGTTGGCGGACGGAAAGCTCTGGCTCGGTTACTATTTGGATGATGACGGAAAGCGGACGGACAAGAAGTTTGAGATAAGCGCGAATCTACTACGACGCCACGGTGGAATCTTCGGTTCGACCGGCTCAGGAAAGACTGTCCTCAGTAAGGTCATTCTTGAGGAGGCAGCCCTACAGGGCATCCCAATCCTAGCGTTCGACCCGCAGGGCGACATAGCATCGCTGATGTTGCCGGGTGACCCCAAGCAGTTGCAGGCGAAGGGAGTCGACCCTCAACGTCTGAAGGAGTACATGGAGAAGGTCATCGTTAGGGTCTACACTCCAGCCAGCAGCAAGGGCCTTGCCATATCAATCAATCCATTGAAACTTCCAGACAAGAAAGCCGACCCTGACGACATGATTAGACTGCTCGATAACTCAGCAAGGACACTCGTGAAAGTGCTAGCGAAGGTAGCCGGCCTGTCGCGCTCGTGGGAGAGCAAGTCCTTTGCGGCTCTGTACGAGCTTCTAAGAGTGACATGGGAGAAGGGGGTCAAGGTCGACAACCTGATGGAACTGGCCAATCTACTCACAGAGGACCCCGAGAAAGTAGGCGTGGACCTCGAACCATTCATGAAGCTCTCGGAGCGCGAGAAACTGGCGTCCGCGATTCGGAGCCTCACAGTCGGTTCTGCACAACTCCTGTTCAGAGAAGAGGGACAGATTGACTTCGATGAGCTCACCCGTCCGGTCAACGGCAAGACGCCTATCAATGTGATCTTTCTCAAGACTCTCAGAAGCGAGGAAGAGAAACACTTCTTCATCGCGATTGTGCTGAACCAGCTCTACTCATGGATGCTTAGGCAGGGCTTTAGCGAGAAGCCGAGAATGATACTGTTCCTCGACGAGGCTGCACCATTCATACCCGCGGGCATGAAGGCCCCAGGACCAAAAGAGATCTTCTTGCTCCTCTTCAGGCAGGCACGCAAGTATGGAATCGAGTGCCTCATCGCAACTCAGAGCCCAAAGGATATCGACTACAAGGCGTTCGAGCAGTTCAATACGATAGCCTCGGGAAGAATCAGCAGCGAGCAGTCACTTAAGGTCCTCGAGAGGATTCTCGAGCCCATCGCGGGCGAGAAAGAGGCTGAGGAGATAATCAAGGCACTCCCAGGACAGCAGACAGCCTCATTCATCTTCTCATCAGCGGACCTCAAGCCACGTGTGAATAGGCTGGGCGTCAGGTGGCTGCTGACAAAGCATGTGACCCTCACCGAACGCGATGTCAAGAAACACATGCAAGCATTGGTCAAGGAACAGGAAAGAATCCTCAAGGAGATGGAGCGGCGTAGGAAGGAAGAGGAGCGCCGGAAGGAGGAGGAACGCCGGCGACGAGAAGAGGAGCGACGCCGCCAAGAGGAGCTAAGGCGTAAGGAGGAGGAACGCAGAAGAAAGGAAGAGGAGCGCCGGCGAAGAGAGGAGGAGGAGCGAAAGAAACGTGAACGCGAGCTTGCCATGAAGAAGCAGAAGTTCAGGTCAGCGAAGGACGACGAGAAGGTCTTCGAAACCCGTGGCAAGTCCGAGCGTGTTTCCTACAATGACATCGTGAATGCCTTTGTTGCGAAGATTGAGGGCATTGCACGTACGACATTCGGCCTGCCGTTCCTGAAGGAGCTCGTGAAGCGCGGTTCGCTCAACTACGAGAAGGCGCTGACTTTCTATCTCAAGGAAACCCGCGCAGCGATAAAACTCGGTCTGGCCAAGAAGACCAAGTGCAAGACCAAGAAGAAGGGCAAAGAGGTCGACTGTATAGTCTTCGACTTTGAGTACGTCCTCCAGCAGGTCCTCAAATCGATGGGAATCAAGGAGCCCGAGTATGTCGATGAGACCAGGCTGAAGAAGCGCTTCATCGAGATTGTCAAGAAGGCCTCAAAGAACAATCTGCTCGAGAGGATCCTGCTCGGTGAGCCCTTCCTTGAGTTCTAGAAGGGGAACCGATTGTGGCTACCCGGGGCCGGTGTAGAGCCTCGGGTGTCCTACTTCACACTCAAGCCACTTGCGTACCATCTTCAGGGTCTTATCCATTGCATCATGCATGACTGCTTCCCGAACTACAGGCGCGCCATAGATCAGCAACAGGACACTGGTGGTTTCTGACGTGACCTTTGTATAGTCGGCGTCGTGCGTGGCAAAGCCGAAACACACAATCTTGCTGGCGTCGGCCAGTACTATCTCCCGCCCGCGACACACCAGCTCTTTCCCCCCAATCCTCCGGAACACTTCGCCTCTCTTAGCTGTACGAACAACCAGTTCACCGTCAAGTCGGTCCTCGTCTATCAGCCCGATTGGCAAACCGTGGTACGCCGATGCCAAGTTGGCTACATCAACGACATTGTTGACTCGCCATAGATTGTGACCATTCAACACTCGCCGCACCAGTGCCTCGCTAGAGACCCGCAGTTTGGTCGGATCCATGCCGAATGTCCAGTACAGGTCTCTATAGGACCGGAACACTGGGTCGTCCTTTAGCTGCTCGAGAGTTCTTGTTGACCGTATCTCAGCAAATATCCTCTGCTCGAACTGCTCAAACTCGTCGGGCAGGCCTGCAACAGTGACATCGGACAGTCGTACGGCAGAGATAGAGAGGCCTTCCCGTGACACCATGAACCGAATCAGGTCAGGAGGGAGTCTTTTGCTGGCCGCGCTCATCGTAGGTACTCTCTTGCCGCACATACCTATGAGTGTTCCTGCCAACAGGCTGTCTCACAATTTGGCAATCAGCTCGTCGAGGGAGTCTACAACTATGTCAGGTGTGGTGTCAAGCCCGCCTGAGTCAAACTGAATGATATTGTCGGGATTGCGCCGCACGAGAACGGTTGTCAGCCCAGCTGCACGGCCGCCTGCGATGTCGGAGTTCGGATTGTCACCCACCATGACAGCATCGTCAAGCGAGAAGCCCAGGGCCTTCACTGTTTCGACGAAGATCTCCGGGAGCGGCTTTCCTACGACAACGGCCTTCTTCCCTGTGGCATCTTCGATTGCCGCCACTATGGATAGCTCACCAATGTACACATCCTCGGCGCCCAGATACACCCCGGGATAGGAGCGACTGCCACTGATACAGATCAGCTCAGCGCCCTCGTGGACCATCTTTGCAGCGAAGTTGAGTTCTTGAAAGGTCATACCCCTGTCGGCCCCAACAGCCACATAGTCAACCGGCGGGTTGTTGGTCACCTCAAGACCGCGTGCCACAAAGTCATCACGTGCTCCTCCCTCGCTGATGATGAAACAACGGGCATCGGGGTTTCGATTGTATACATACGCGGCAGCCGCGGCTCCAGCACTGAATATCTTGTCAGCGTCGAAGTGGAGGCCGGCTCTCTTGAGCGCCCTGTGTATCTGGGCCGAAGACAGCCGGCCCACGTTGGTCAACACGCCCAGAGTAGCGCCGCGCTGCCGGAGGGCCTCTAGAAGAGGAAACACATCGGGAAATGGATCGGGATGTTCTATGTCACGAATCAGTGTGTTATCGACATCGAATAGCCACAGACGCCTATCTCCAAGGCGGGCCATGCGGTTCGCCTCACTACTCGACTAGGAGTTTTCAAGGAGAGGGATGACGCAGATGAACCGGAACGGCTCCTTTCCCTCGGTGTTGTCATAACCATGTAGTTCGTTCGAGGGCACGAATATCACATCATCCTTCTTGGCGATGGTCTCACGGTCTGCACTCAGCACTCGCGCCTGACCCTGCAGAACGAAGATCTCATGCTCCTCAGGGTGGTGGTGCAGGGGAATCTTTCCACCGGGCGCGATTGTGAATATCCTCATGGCGTAGGTCTTTGCCCCTGTTGTTCGACCAATCAGCCAGCGCATTGTGGCGCCTTCGCTCCCAGGCAGGTCAACAATGACCTCTTCGCGCTCCTTGTAGTTGATGACGTACAGCGGTCCGACCTCCTATTTGCAACTTCGCGGCAGCAAGTCTTTAGGCGACCCATTATTGGTGCATATAATAGTCTTCAGATGTGGACCCTTGGGCCAGCAGCCCCACAGAAACTTTATGTGAAACCACTCTCAACACGGCATCAGTGTGAGCCGTGGAAGTCTGCGGCACCTGTATAGGAGACATGATTGCATGGCAGAGGAAGACACGTACGTTCGGGCCAAGCTCACGGAGATCAACGGTGCCCTCACGCGAATGACCGAGATGCTGAACAAGATGATTGAAGTGCTCACTCACGTTACCACTTTGGAGGAGAGGGTATCGGACCTTGCACTTGAGGTCGCCGCAAATGGAGAGAAGCTGGATGAGCTGCTTGAAACTATGAGAAGCCTTTCGAAGAAAGGGATAGGCGTGGCTGCTGGGGGTCCGCGGAGCACCTCAACCGTGGAGGAGAAGGCAAAGATGTCCTCACTGAGCTCTCTATTGGACACCCTTGAGTCACAGATCAGGGATGGCATGATCGCGAGTGACCTTGCTGAGAAGATAAGGGAGACAGCGGATCTGTTTGAGGAACGTGGCGGAAGCGCGAATCTCGTGGTCAAGATGCAACGGTGGGTCCGAATTCTGAAGACGTACGGTCGGGTCGACCCTGTGAATCCCACAGACCTGGCGAAGCTCCGAAGCGATGTGAAAGACTGGCAGAAAGAACTGGCACAGATGAGATGAGGCGGACCGCGTATCGCTCTCCGTTTCGCCAATAGAATGGCTCCTGGGGCCTTCAAGGTCTAAGTGCCATAGACTTAATAGAAGAGTAGGGGAATATCAATCAGATGCCTGCGGGGAAGAAGGTGCGTGACCTATGGTTCCTTTAGATGTAGATGAGAAAATTCGCCGGGTGATATCCCGGTTCCCTCCGCCCCATAGGGACGATATTCTCAGACTGTGGGAGCAGTGGGTTGCGACGTCTCCAGCACCACCGTACTATGTGGGCTGGTCCGCATTTGCCAGAGAGGTTGACGACTCCCAACAGCTGTACTCTGAGAAGCGAATCTACATGCGTAGGGTGACTAACGAGCTTCGGGAGTTAGAAGTACCCAAGACGATGTGGCAAAAGGTCGCAAAGGCACTGGCCGCTGTTGCAAGCTTCTTCTTGGTTGTCTTCCTTGCCCTGTCCCGTGTGGCTCGTGGGGCGGACTAGTCTGTGCTCGCAGCGAGAGAGTGTCCTGCTTATATTGTGGCTCTTCGAATGGGCCCTGAGTACGATGGACATCATAGACTCGCTCCCCTCAGAAATGGTTGACGCGTTGTCACTTGCGGCACATCACATCCGAGATTCTAAGCGCGTCCTCGCAATCTCTCATATTGATGCGGACGGGATAACCTCTCTTGCGATTGTTATCAGCCTCCTCGAGAGAGAAGGAAAGGAGTTCGAGTGGCGCAATATTCACCAACTGAATACAGAGACCATGTCCGAGTCATGGAAGTTGATTCAGGACTACAGACCGGACCTTGTAGTGTTCAGCGATCTTGGCACCGGCCAGATGCGACTTATCAGAGAACTTGTGGAGTCCGAGAAGAGCCTCAGCGGAGTAATCGTGTTGGACCATCATCTCCCCCAAGAGGAGGGGCACGAAGTCGGGAATGAGGGGAGAATAATTGAGGTCAACCCTCACAACCATGGTCTAAGCGGTTCGTACGATGTGTCCGGAGCAGGCGTTGCTTTCCTCCTTGCCCTGATGCTCAATCCCGGAAACTACGACCTCAGCGAGCTAGCCATCGTGGGGGCCACCGGGGATTTGCAACGTTACTACGGAAAAGGGTTCGTCGGAGTGAACAAGGATATCGTGGAGCTGGCCCAGAGAACGGGTGTCGTGCGGGTCTATAGGGATCTCACATTTTTCGGAATCAATACTCGCCCCCTGCCGTTTCTCTTGGAGTTCAGCACCGAACCGTTCATACCAGGCCTCACAGGAGAACGAGATGCGTGCTATGCGTTCTTTGAGAACCGACAGATTCCTTTGAAAGATGAAGAGGGAAACTGGCGTGTGTGGACAGATCTCTCTCCCGAGGAGAAGAGAAGAGCTGTTCAGGGCCTCATCGAGGCCATTCTTGAGGCTGGATACGACCAGAGCATCGCGCAGGGAATCATAGGCGATGTCGTGGAGCTTCTTCATCGACCCCCGAGGAGCGAAATGAGGAACGCCAAGGAGTTCTCTACCCTCCTCAACGCATGTGGCCGCAACTCGAAGGCCGAGGTTG
Source organism: Candidatus Thorarchaeota archaeon (assembly GCA_003662765.1). Lineage (GTDB taxonomy): Archaea > Asgardarchaeota > Thorarchaeia > Thorarchaeales > Thorarchaeaceae > B65-G9. The sequence goes on along the minus strand of QMYR01000036.1, from coordinate 9,149 downwards.
GAGTGAGGATATGTCTCAACGATCAAGAGGCCTATGCACAGGGACGAACACTTCTACAGGTTCACCGTCAGAACCTCGCAGACGCCCTCAGGCGTCTTGAGGAGGGGGGGTACCGAGACATGGGGGGAATGTACGTTGTGCAAGACCCGGACACGCCGGACACTATCATCGGAATCGTGATTGGGATGGCGCAGGGCTCGCGCATTGTACCAACGGACAAACCGGTCATTGGAATTGCTACGAGGGAGTCTGAGGACAGCCCATATGTGAAGATATCGGGCAGGGCCCACAAGAGCCTGATCAAGCGAGGAATCAACCTCAAAGAGGTGTTTGTTGAGGTTGCAAGGACGCTGAACGAGAAGTATGATGCGCTGGTTGTCGAGGCCGGGGGCCACCCAATGGCCGCTGGCGCTTTCGTACACACGCAGCATCTCGATGAGTTTCTCAAGATGGTATCAAGAGCATTCTCTGAGATCGTATCTCATCGCTAAGAGCGCGGAGTGGGGAGAAGACTCCCCAGTCCACAGTCTAGTACTCCTCGGCCGTCAGGGATGCACCGACCACTCCCGGAATGAATAGCAGGCCAAACGAAGCGCCGAGATCGATGGCGATGTTCTGTGCTAGGCTCGCCAAGATATCAACTTCAAGTGATGCTCCAATGGTGAGCACAACATAACCCACGAAGAACAGGACGAGAGCGAGAATCGAAACGATGAGCATCCTCATGCTGTTCTTGGATACGAGACCCGCAATGAACCCAGCAACTCCCAGCGCCACCAGAGGCCCATATATTCCATTGAGGGCCATGGTATACGGGAATATCAATGAGGCGAACAGGAGGCCTCCTTGGTACTTCAACGCATCCACGATTGCGGGATTGTTCAAGATGGCCTGGATGGCATCTATGTCGAGATATAAGATCTGGAAAGCCCCAATCAGGACAGCGGCTACCAACGCCACGAGAAGCGCCATTATTGTTCTAAACATCGTTCGACTCAACTCCGTTGTGAACTCTCTTTGAAAACACGAAGCCGACTCTTATATCTCTTAGTGGCTCATAATGGAAATTATTGCCGTGAGTTGTGGCTCATCAGTTCGTCCACATCTCTTCTGACACTGCTGATGAGACCTCGTAGTATGTCGGGCATGTCAGAAGGCAGCTCATCAGGGTGAAACCACGACACCTCCACACTGGGCGACTCTTCGCGAAGCGACTCATCAAGCGCCCTCGCAAGATAGTGATTCAGCACATAGTGAAACTCGACACGCCCCCTCTCGTCGTGCAGAATGAGGTCAGCTGTGTCAATCATTCTTATGACCTCGACGTGAACGCCTGTTTCTTCAAGGACCTCGCGGGTGACGGCCTCGTGTTGCGACTCTCCAAGTTCGACAACTCCTCCAGGAATGCTCCAAAGCCCCTCACCTGGGTCCTTGTCACGACGAACGAGAAGAACCCCCAGCCTACCAACAACCACAGCACCGACGCCAGGGATGGGACGTTCAGGATAACGTCTTGCATCAAGCGGATCCATGAGTCGCTCACACCCTAGAGAGACTATCTGGTAGAGGAAGGCTCGTGCAACAATACACGCATTGGACTGTTCCGTCCAGATCAACATCGCAAGGCTCCAAGTGCGGTATTCGTACGTGGACTCCACACCGTGGGCAGAAGACCTTGATGTATCCTCTGAGTTGAATGGACATCCGCCAGGCAGACTTGGCCTCATCGAGCCGCCCCCGACGTGTATACTCAACTGCAAGTGCAATCCACGCAGCCGACGAGTGCCTGTCCTGCTGCACAATCTCATTGAGACACTCTAGATGCTCGTCGAACCGCTCCAGATCGACATGTGCGTTGCACAGTCGTTGCCAAGTTGGGGGGTCGGCCTCAACAATCTTCTTCGCAGTGGCGAGGTATTCGTCAGCCTGACTCGAATTGCCCAATCTGTGAGCAATCACAGCCAGTCTGCTGAGGGCCTCCACGCTGTCTGAACAAATAGAGAGAGCACGCCGGAAGTACGCTTGTGCAGCTTGGTATTCGCCCCTCTGGAACCGAAGCTCGCCCTCAAGCATGATGGCCCTGTAGCTGTCTGGGAACTTCACCCGAGCCTTCCGGACAACGGGCTCGGCCTCATCGACCATACCCAAGAACAGTAGAAGATATGCGTAGTTCGTCAGCGCCACGATCGACTCGGGCCGAAGAGTGCTGACAGCGCCCCATTCTCGGGCAGCCTCCGTGTAGTCGCCAAGGCGATACAGGCTCATAGCACGGATGGAATGTAGCGCAGGGTCCTCCGGAAACCTAAACACGGCGTCCTCAAGAACGCGTGCGGCCTCACCGTACTGTCGCGTGAAGTACAAGACCTCACCGAGATCAAGCCACGCTTCATAGATGTCGGGATCGAGTGTGATAGCCTTTCGGAGGTAGAACTCAGCTGGACTGTACTCCTTGATGGCCTTGTACGCACGTCCGAGAAACTGCGCAATAACACAGTGGTCCTCGACAGAGTCTTCAGCCTCAAGCAAGACCTCAATAGCTTGGTGGGGCTTCTCGGCTTGGAGATAGGCAAGGCCAAGATAGACAAAGGCCTCAGGATTGTCAGGGTTGGCCTCAGTGAGTCTCTCAAGGATTGTGACAGCATCCTCGAATCGCTGTTCCTCAATGGCCTTGAGAGCCAGCTCTAGTTCCTCTGAGTACAAAGCGCCAACCTCTTGAACCGCCCGAGGGTGTAGAGCCACCCACTGGAATACTACGCCGGCACCTGCACTCTGATTATAAGTGTATCACGATATGGCAAAGTTGATGTCCGATCGTGAGTATGCGACCCCCTTCCCCATGCTGCATGCGGCAAGCCTCCTCTCTCACCGAACGCGTATCGGCAAGTTCTCAGAAGCAATTCGAAGAGTTGTAGACGCCGACTCGAGCATTGTGGATATCGGGACTGGAACGGGTGTTCTCGCAATGCTTGCCGCACGAGCAGGAGCGCGTAGGGTCATCGCGCTTGACATCAACCCCGAGTCGATAGAGTATGCCCGCAGGTCAGCCCGACTAAACGGTCTCGACAGAAGGATTGAGTTTGTCGTGGGCCACTACAGAGATCTGGTCCTCGATGAACTTGCAGACATCGTCATATGTGAGATGCTATCATCAATGATGCTCGTTGAGCAGCAGGTCCCCGCGTGTGGATTCGCAGTACGAAACCTCCTCAAGAGAAACGGAACAGTGTTGCCTCAGAGCGCCACTGTATTCGTCGTACTTGCAGAGTGCCGGACCCTCTGGAATCGCTTCTCCGTTGAAGGCCTGCGTTTTCCCCGTCTACCTCAGACTGTTAGCCCTAATGAGGCGAGAGACATGTCTGACGCTGTGGAACTGGCCCACTTTGACTTCACCTCCCCTGAGTCACCTGAGCGCATCGATCGCAGGATTGAGTTCGTGGTCAATGAGGATGGAACGGTGCACGGACTTGCCGGGTTCTTCCAGAGCACATTGTACGGTGACATCAGGCTTGAGATGGCGGATGGCTGGAGGGACGTATTCCTCCCCCTTCCACATGCGACCAATGTGAGCCCCGGTGACACCCTGGCCGTGAGAATAGAGTTCGTACCGGGTCGTGTAGACACCCTTCGCCTCGAACTGGAGTCATAGGTATTGAGGCACAGATTTTTATCTCGTTGAGTGAGGCCGAATCTTGGTTGGTGACTCGAAATGGACCTCAAAGGCCCCCTGTGCTATCTTCTCGACTTTGACGACATCTACAAGTACGCCAATCAGACGGCCCTGAAGATCAAGGAGTCTGGTTGGAGGCCTGATGTGATCGTGGGTATCGCCCGCGGCGGCTGGGTTCACGCGCGCATTCAGTGCGATCTCCTCGGAGTGAAGGAGCTCTACAGCGTGAAGGTCGACCACTGGGGTGTGACTGCAACCAAGGACGGCAAGGCAAGATTGACCTCTCCGCTCGTCGCGGATGTGACCGGAAAGAAGGTCCTTGTCGTTGACGACATCACCGACACGGGCGAGAGCCTCACGATGGCGGTTGAGCACGTGAAGGAAAAGGGACCGGCGGAGGTCAGGTCTGCCACCCTCATGCACATCGTCGGGTCGAAGTTCGTCCCTGACTACTTCGGCGTGGAGGTCACATGGGCATGGGAGATCTTCCCGTGGAACAGAATGGAGGACCTGACACACCTAGTGCTTGAGATCTTCAAGGGAGAGAACCTCACCCAAATGACCCCACGGGACGTGAAGAAACATCTGCGGGAGTACAACAACATAGTGCTGCCAGACGACGAGCTGGAGAAGGTCCGCCAGCATATGATCTTCCTCGGTCATCTGGAAGACGCCCCACCCGGAGAGTGGCGGCTCAAGAAATAGTCGTCTGCCAGTTTGCTCTGTGGCGAGACCCTCAGTCGTAGATTGGTTCATCGACGTGGACTGTGATGCCCTCGCTGCAGTGACACCATCTCTCGGCGCAGAACAACACGACTGATGAGTCAGTATTGATAAATAGGAGCAAGCTGAGAGGCCGCCCAGTCACCCAATAGGAGCAGTGTCTGGAGATGGCCTTCGAGGCAAAGCTTGAGTATGTACCCCTGGACAGGAGTCAGAAGGAGGACTTCGAGGCCCTTCTTCCCATAGAGATAGGGATGTTCGGAGGAAGTGGCAACTATGACCCGACTGTGATTGAGAATCCAATCGAGGTCAAGGTGTTCACCCCTTTCGGGGCACCCTCTGACAATTTCATTGTTGGTACTGTGAAAGATCGTACCTTCGCGTTCTTGGCCCGTCACGGGAGGGGCCACAGGATTCCGCCGCACATGATCAACTATCGCGCCAACATCTGGGGAATGAAGGCGCTTGGCGTAAGACGCATCATCAGTCCGGCAGCATGTGGAAGTCTTCAGCCTGACAAGATCAAACTCGGTGAGTTTGTCATCGCGGACCAGTTGTTCGACCGCACTTTCGGGCGACGCAAGGACACATTCTTTGAGGGGGGCCCTGTCGCTCATCTGGCCTTTGCAGAGCCGTTCTGTCCTGAGCTGAGAAAGATCGCCTACGAGACCGCTCAGGAGCTCGGATTCAAGGCTCATCCGAGTGGCACCTACGTGTGTATCAACGGCCCACGATTCTCCACCCGTGCTGAATCGATGTTCTACCACAATCAGGGTTGGGATGTCATCGGCATGACTGCATATCCCGAGGCGGCCCTTGCTCGCGAGGCGGGAATCTGTTTCGTCAACATCTCAATGCCCACGGACTATGATGTGCATGGCGATGAGGTAGTCACCCACGAGATGGTGCTCAAGACCATGGCCAGCAACATCGAGCGGGTGAGAAAGCTCACCTTCGAGATGATCAGCAAGATTCCCAAGGAACCCAGTTGCGATTGTCAGACAGCCATGAAGGGCGGTCTGTTCTAGGACTACAGTCCGTGCTCGGGCGGGACTATCAGCACGGCTCGCCCGGCACCATTCATGGTTCTACCATTCGTCGTTTTCGTCAAGATCCTCCCAGTCGTCGCCCCAGTCCTCCTCTTCCCAGTCATCGTCGCTCTCCCAGTCGTCATCTTCTGGTTGGATGGAAGTCTTGGCAAACGAGTCCAAACTGCTTCCTCCGTGATCTTGAAACAGTCGCACTGGGTTGTTTGCTCGGCCGGATAAAAACATGGTGCGGGGCCGTGCGCCCCGCCATGGTTGGTCACTGTCGGCGACGTAGTAGGACCAGGAGGACAAGAATCACGACAGAGAACACTCCGGCCACGACACCGAGAGCCCATGCAGGGACCATCGGCTCGGTCGGCAGAGGAGTTGTGGTGCTGTTGTTGCTCGTTGTAGGACTCGTACTTGTCGCCGTTGTTTCGGTGGTACTACTCGTACTCGTTGTTGAGTAGGGAACCACCGTAACTATCACTGTGTCAGCAGCCGTGTTACCACTGCCATCCCAGACGACCAGTGTGAAGTTGTATGTCCCTACTATCAGATAGTCGACATTCAAGGACACGGAGTCTGTCCACTCTGCTGACATGACCACCGTTCCATTGCGGTAGATCCTGTAACCGGCTGGAAACAGGTCCGACACATTCCACTGCAACACATGGCCGACCGCACCCATGACGTAGGTCACGTCGGCTGGTGAGGTCAGGGATGGTGGTGTTGTGTCTCTGACCATCACCCAGACCGTGTCCACAACCAAGTTGCCGGAGAGGTCTCTAACTACGATAGTGAAGTTGTAAAGGCCTAGGCTCAGCCCGTCAATAGAAACGGAGATTGTCGTCGACACCGACCAGTTGCCTGAGGCTACAACTGTTCCGTTTCTATAGATAGTGTGGCTCCCAGGGTGGTGGTCCGCAGCGGTCCAGACAACTTGGTGACCAGTGGTGCCTACCTCGTAAGTGATGTCAGGCGGACTGTCAAGGCTCGGCGCGGTTGTGTCCACAACTGTCACGATGACAGAACTGCTGTTGGTCAGCCCCAGCCGGTCATAGACCACGACTGTAAAGTTGAACGTCCCGACTTCCAGCCCGTCAATGTTTAACGAGATGTTTGAGCCGTTCCATTCTCCCTCGTTCAAGAGCGTGGTGTTGCGAGAGATGGTATACCAATCAGGGAACAGGGAACGGGCCTCCCAGAGAATCACATTACCGATTGTATCTTCCGTCACGGTCATGTTCTCCAGCTGACTGATGAAGGGTGGAACGGGCAGGGCAATGCCGACGGGATAGTGATCGATACGGCCACCAGTTCCGCCCACGGGGTAAACGCCAGTGCCATTGTAGTCGCTCCAAGCGTTACCTCTGCTCACATTGTCGTCCCAAGCAGAAGTCGAGGAGGCGTCCTCAGCATTGATTCCATTCCAGCCGAGTAAATTGCCAACGAAAACGCTGTAGTCACTCGTGCCGTCGACGCCAATCCCGGTATCGCCGTTGCTCATCACCGTGTTGTTCATGTACGTTCCGTTGTCAGATCCCACAGAGTACAACCCAACATTGTTCAGGATGGACGTAGTGTTGGAAACGTGGACATGGTTCGACCATGCGACCTTTACACCATAGGCCGAATTGCCAACCACAGTGTTGTCGCGCATTGTGGAGTTATGGGAGCTGCTGATAAAGACACCACCAGTACATGAGCGTACCGTGTTTCGCAGTACTGTCGCATTGTACGATGTCGTGGTCACTGAGATGCCCCACGACGAACAGTCGTCCACCGTGTTGTTAGCAATCGTTCCAAACGGCGACAGGGACAGGGATATGCCTTGATTGTTCAACCTCTGTATGGTCGTGTTCACAACAGTGGCGTGACTGCACGATTCCAGCTGCACCGCGATTCCCGTGAGAAACTCGAAGTGGCTGTCCTTAATCGTGAGATTGTCCGTCATGAAGGCGCCCACTCCATTGGTCGTAGCGTTTGATACTGACAGGTCGACGACCGTGATGTTTGGAGAGTAGTCCAACGACAGCCCCCTGTACGTGTTGACCATAGTCATGCCGCTCAGGGTCGTCTGGTTTGAGTACTCAATACGAGTCGGAACGTTCTCGAAGAACCCACCGCTGACTCTCATGCCTGTGCTGTTCACCAACATGATCTGACCGAACTTGCTCCCGTCAACAATCGTGTTGGTCCTGTTGAGGAAGTAACCGAAGGACTTGCCATTGACAGTATTGTTGCTCTCCTCAACAACGTAATACTCCAGTGAGGGGCCATAAACGTATATGCCCGATCCCGCGATGGTGTTGTCGTACAGCTGCGTTCCTAACGATTGGTCAAGATAGAGCCCGTACAGCGTGCAGCCGGAGATGACAGAACCCCGAACTGAGCCGTTGGTGATACGACTCAATGTGATACCGTATGTTGACGCTTCGATTGTGTTGAACGACATCTCCACATGATCGCTGTACTGGGCAATGATGCCAGATGCGTGGGCCTTCGACACGGTATTACGTGTCACGTTCAGGGAGTCAGAAGAATAGAATATCAGACCTGCTGAGTTGATAGCCGTCACGTAGTTGTCGTAGGCTGTGACATTCGAGATCCAGTAGACGTACACGCCAGAAGAGCTGCTGGGAAGTATCGTGTTCGAGGAGATTGAGAGATTGTCACCGTAGTACGAGTAGATGCCGTAGTCGGTGTTGTTGAAGAGATTGCGGGATATCTCAACATCGTCCACGTACTCTAGCGTCACGCCCCGATTTGCATTCAATGAAACTGTGCTGTTCGTAATGCTTAGGCCTGAGGCCCATTGTACGTACATGGCGGAAACCATGGCTCCAAGGAACGTGTTGTTGTCAAGAGCAGTCTCGTTCGACCCGTTAATGTAGATGCCGTCGTGCTTGTTCTCCACAATGCAGTCACGAATTACGCCGTGAGCATTGTCCTTCAGGGCAATTCCGGTTGTCAAATCGACGGAGGAGGAGTTCTGAATCAGGCAGTTCTTGATCACGAAGTACGCAGTGGTGGAACTCACATTAATGGCCGTGCTGGAACTCGTCACAATAGACAGGTTCTCTATCCGATAGGGGTCAGCTGCAGTACCAGAGCCCGGCCAGCCCTGTGACACAAAGTCAGCATCAGAAGATATGGCAATTGGACCGCTGCTCGTGTATGCAACGCGAACACCGTCGCCATGTTGGAGCGGCATGGAAGTACTGTCTTTGGGCGCATCTGGTGAGGCTAGAATCATGCTCAGTCCCAGAACCATCACCACGAATATGACTCGAGTAGAACCAGTTCTCAATAATTTCACCTGTTTGGTAGTGGCGCATCGTCGTTGATTACCTGAAACACCACAACGTAGTTGTTTCAGTCGGCCCCGGGATGACTGTAGAAAAGTCTTCGCTTGATGTCCTCCCCCAGAGCTCAGCCATGCCGTAGTGAGAGTACAAGAAGGAGTTCCACGATGTCACCACAACCCATAATAGCCGACGACTGGGATTCTCGCTCGTTTACACAACAAGGTGAATTCTGCAATGGGATCGGAAGCACAAACAGTGGACATGTTCAAGTGTCCAGTGTGCAACGGCAATGTGCGGACCGGCCCGGACGACGTGGTCATCACATGCCCATACTGTGGCAGCACGACCACGATTGAAGGAAAAGCGATTGGCGACCACCTCATGGAAACTGCAAGAAACGCGGAGGAGAGGCTGAAAGGC
>QMYR01000035.1 GCA_003662765.1 Candidatus Thorarchaeota archaeon | reverse complement strand
TCAGGACCATGAACCCCGACTCTGCCAGTTCTCTCGCAATCCCCTCGGCCTGCTTGCTTGAACCAGGCAGTCCGTGGAATTTGCACACGCCGGGAAAGGGACCTTGTCTGTCCGGAATCAAGAAGTGGCCGCGAACGATTTCCCCCTCCGAGAGAAACTGGGTTGGCTCAACCCTCACGTCGCCCATGATTCGTCTAGATGTTCTTCACCTTTAAGTGCTTTTTCAGCAGTTGGTATCTTCAGCACGAAGTGGATTCTCGGCCAGCCGTTTTCTCTGGCGTTGGTGCTTATCGTCAGGGATCCTCCGTACTGGTTGGCAATCTCGGTTGCAAGGGCCAGCTCCGCACCGGCCTGGGGCAGAACCTGCTTGACAAAGCGCCATGCGAGTTCAGCATCTCCTATCTCCGGCATCATCGCGCTGAAGTCTCCGATGGCCACCTTGACGTGGTCGTCCTCCTGGTTTGCCTCAATTCTTACAGAGGCGCTTTCCCCAGGCTGCATCTTCACGCACTGGCTCACCAGCGTGGCGAGACAGGCATCAATCATGGTATCAGCCTGCACAACAACGTTCTCGGGCACAACGACTCTCACATCGATGTTCTTGTAGGAATACATTGCACGGGCTATGAGCAGCGCCCGCTTGACAGCCGCCTCAAGCTTGACCGGTCGAAGTGGCTCTTTTGAGTGCCTTGCGTTCGAGATTGCTCGGACGTTGCGTATCACATCGGTTGCCATGCTCACCTGATCCACGGCGTTTCGAACACTAAGACTCAGTTCGGGGGTCAGTCTATGTTGGTATTCTAGGAGCTCTAGGCTCATCACGATTGATTGCAGCCGGTTGGCCATGTCGTGAGCGAGAAGGTCGAGATAGAACTCAGCAATGTCCCTTTGAGAGGCGACCCTTTCAAGCAATTCGGCGACCTGCTCAGCCTCTGTGGCCTCGACTGTTGCGGTGACATCAGTGACTATAACGACCACCGAGGTCACGTTCCTGTCACGTGACACACTCAATGGCTTGATGTCCAGTCGAAACCTACTTCCCCGTCCTGTGGGGTCAATCGATGTGACTGGTACCAACACTGGCATGCCTGTCGCGAAGACTTGGAGTATATGTTCACGATAGATGTCGATGAGTCTTTGGGACATTTTTACAGAAGGCATATCTCGCTTGGACTCGAGAGCTCCAGACATTGTTGTGAGCCGTACGCGCAGCGAGCGATCCACAAGGATTGCTGTGCATTGCTCGTTTCCGTACTGTGCTCCCCCAATGGAGAACTCCCGAAATATCCCCCCAACGAGAACGAAGATTGCTCCTCCGACCATTATGTATGAAGCCTCAGCGGGGGTAAGGGCCTCGGTGGTCATCAGCCCACCTCCCACTGCCACGGCGACGAACCCTGTGACCTGAATGGCTATGGCATTTGTGTATTGTCTTCGCGTATACCGCATTGGGCTTTTGATGAACAGTTCGATTCCGTATACGGCGACAGGGAGTAGAACCGCTGTTTCGACTAGCACAAATAGCACGTGCCCGGCGCTGAAGAGCAAGAGCAGGACGATTGCACATGGCAGCGTGATGATTGGAACTGCATACACGGCAACAGTGATTCTCCTGTCAATATCGCGCAGCGCGCCAAGGTGTCGAGCCTCCATGACCTCAAGCCCAATCAGAACGGTTGGAATCGCCAAGGCAAGAAAGAACATATCAGCCCAATATCGCCTGACGGTACCAGCCGTCGATGTCACAAACAACTGGACCGCGGCGGCACCAGCAATCGTGCAGAAACCATATCCAACCATGAGTACAGCGTGCCACGTTCTCGATCTGGCTGCCTGATACGAGAAGAGAGCAGATATTATAGCGCCAATCGCGGCGGGCGCTAACACTTCGGAGTACATGGTGCACCAGTCGCTTCTGTGCTGCTAGTGGCAGTGTGTTGGGGGTGGACGAAGATAAACTCTTCTCGGCGGAAGTAGTAGTTGATTTTCTAGGGTGCCATGGCGCCGATGATTTGAATGCCGGCGTGACCTCTGTGAAAAGGCCTCGCCGGCATGTGTGCTTATCCCTCACCAGGGTACTGGAAAGGGCTCAGGGTAGGTTGGATATGCGGTGTACTTCATGACTTTTCACCGCTACCAAGTCCTGACTGTTGTACATTGGCGGCCCCTGGTGGGATTCGCCACTTACTTCGGTCCTGTTGACACCAACTTGCACTATCCCGCCCCCGTGCGTGTCTTTTGTAGTGGTGCTTAAGAGAGCGCCAATCGCACTTGATTGGAGCTACATTGCTGCAGATGGCATAACCCCCGGGCGTGAGAAGCAATGTGTGACCTATCACAAGCGGGTCTGCCTAGTTGTACTTCTGGAGAGTCACTACGAATCTAAGGCGTTCGTCGTCCTTGTCATTGGTGTCTTCAATTCTGATAGATCCACCGTAGTACCTTATGATTTCTGTTGCCAATGCGAGTCCCGCCTCAGCCTGAGGAAACACCAACTTGATTCTGCCGCTGGCCAAGTCCTCGCGCATATCCAGCGGAACATGCGCAACGAAGTAGCCAATGGCCAACTCTACTACTTGATCATTGTGAGCCGCGAGTAGTATCCGAATCTCTGGCGATTCACACTCCTGCATGCTTGCACAGATTCTCACCAATGTTTCGATACAGACATTCAGCATGGCATCTGCCCGAACCTCAATATCAGCCGGAATGTCTGCAAATATCTCTGGAGCAACGCGATGGAGTCTTCTGTTCAGTGCCAAGACTGCCCTCTCTACTGCAGTCTTCAGGTTCACCCGCCCAAGTGGTCTTCGGTCCTTGGTCATTGTAGCAACGCGCCTTGCGTCGCCAATCACCCGGATTGACTCTTGCACGTTCTCCATGACAATCCGCAAAGTGTCAACAAGCCTCTCCGGCAAGCCCGCATCGTTCTCCATTGCTTCCAGACCGCTCAGGACAACCTGCAGTCGGTTTGCCATGTCGTGAGTGAGGAGATCAAGGTAGAATCTTGCGTTGTCACGTTCCGCCACGATTGCATCAAGAAGGTCTGCCAGATGAGCGGCCTCTATTTCCCTCGCCGTTTCAGTGATATCCGTAAGGATTACGATGACCGAAGAAACTTCACCACCTGACCATGTGCTGGGTCTTACCTCCATCCGGAGGATTCTCTCGTGGAATATGTCGGGGACGGTCACTCCCAACATGACTCTCTCTTCTGCGGTATCGAACACCTGTTCGATTAGCGCTCGGTTCTGCTCAACTATGCGTTGTGCGATCCTTACAGGTTCTCGTTCATCTTGGTACTCTATCTGACCCGTAAGAGTTGTCATAACGGCCGTCATATCTTGATTCACGATAATCGCAATCTTCTGCTCTTTTTCCTCATCCAAGGCCTTTGTGTACACCTCTCGCACGAGGCCCCCCGCCATGACAATAAATGCCCCTATTGTCATCAGGTGCGAGCCGAGGAGGCGCATCTGTACCAGAAAGACTGGTCCTCCAATGCCTAGCAGAAGAAACCCTGCGCTTTGAACATGGACCAAGTACAAGTATCCCTTGCGGGTGAACCTCAATGGGCTCCGCCTGACAATCGCGAATCCGTACAGTGCCGCGATGACCAATACGAGCACGATGAGTGCCATCGCAAAGACATCCATGGTCGCCGTAGAGTAGGTGTACCACGCGGCTGCGGGGAAGATGAGAACCGGAGTCGCGTACACCAGCGTGGTGACTCTCCTGTCAACTCCTAGAAGATTCCCAAGATATTGAGCATCAGTGACCTCAAGAGCCACAACAGTTGTTGGCGCAGCCAGCAGCACGAACAATGCGAGAAAGACCCGGTGACTGTACGTCGTGGGCACCGTCATCGTGATTCCACAAGCAATGACTCCTGATCCTATGCTGCAGAGGCCAAACGCAGCATGCACCAGCGAAGCCCATCGTTTATCGACGACAAACCTCCAACCAAACACCACAGTCGAAACAATGCCTACGCCAAGGGGACCCCAGGTTTCCAGCCCGATTGCCGAGACCAAACACCCCCAAAGCCCTTTGTGCAGCCTATTATATCGTGCTAGTTTACCACATAAAGGTTCGCTGCATGCAACATGCGCAAGGTATAGCTCGCTCAGTCTTTTTCCTGTGAACATTCACAGCTTGCTAGGTTGACCTCGAACCAAAGCCCCGAGCTATCACGACTCTCATCAACGTGCTTGACACTGAGATGTCCGCCAGACCGACGTATGATCTCCTTGGCGAGAGCGAGTCGGGGCTTCAACGAGGGGGCCCTCTTTTCCACCTCTGTAATATCGACGGCATCTCGCTCTCCTGCGGGCACTGAAATCACCAATCTACCAATGACCAAGACAATCACCCCCCTGTTCGAACGAGAAGCTGCTGTCACCTCTACAACGTTGTGCGGAGGCCCCTGTGTTTCGATGCATTGTTCAAGCAGGGCTGCTATGCAGACATCCAACGCGGGATCCACTCTGACCGCGTACTGGTCTGGAATTCTTATTTCTGCTGAGATCTTTCTCCTAGGGTAAGCTATAGTGACTGCCGCTAGGGCCCGTTCCACTACCGGCCTCAAGGCAAGGCACTCCCGACTAGTCACAGCCGAGCGCAATGCCGAGTCTTCCCGTAGCTGTGTGATCATGTTGGCGACCCGGTCTATTTCATCTTTCAGCAGCGAAACGACCTCCTCTTTCTGCCTCTTGTCCTTGCTCTCTTCGACAATCTCTAGCCCCACTAGTAGTGCTTGGAGCCGGTTAGCCATGTCATGGGCTAGAACATCAAGATAGTACTCTGCTGTGTTCCGTTCGGTGATTATGATGTCCAAGAGGTCGGCGAGGCGTTCGGCCTCTGCTCTGCGAACTGCTGCAGTCACGTCAACAATGACCACCAAGACTCTCTTCACGCTTCCCCCAGGGTCGTGATAGTGTGGTCTTATCTCCACTTGGAACTCCCTTGTGTCAGTCAACGGGGGCAGCACCGTTCGGTGCAACGTGATGGGTGTTCCACGTTCGAACACTCTTGTTATGGGCTGAGCCAGTTCTTGCACTACCTGTCTTGCGACCCTCATGGCTTGGGAATCAGTATTTTGCCGAATTGTTCCGGTGATTGTTGTCATCTCAACCTCTAGGTCAGTGCCTACGAGAATGGCTGACGCAGAGGTGATGTACCCCGGCTCGAATGCCTGAATCACCCTGCGAAATAGGGATCCCCCAATCACGAGGACACATCCCGCTTCCATCATGAAGGTCATGGTGGTCAAGTCAATGAGCCCCCCATTGAGCATTGCACCGCCCACCCCCACTATCACGAACCCTCCAATCTGCAGAAGGAGTATTCTAGCATAGACCGGCTTCGTGAGGAGCCACGATGAACGAGCAACGAGCATGGCACAAAAGCTAAAAGTGAGAACCATTACAATCCCGGTGCTCATCAGGAGGACGTACTGGGTTTCCAACTGCATGAGTGCTGTGGCGGCCCCGGGTGCTATCAGTATCAATGGCAGAGCATACATCAATGCCGTCAGCAGATTGGGTATGCCAACGAGTCTTGCGAGCTTTCTAGCCTCAACAATCTCAAGCCCCAAGAGCGATACAGCCAGTCCTATGAGAATGAACTTGGCCTGCGCGACCGTGTGCGAAGTGGTTCCCGGCATCGTGTGAGTGATATCGTATGTGATAAGAGCGGACGCAATAATCATGACTCCGAAGAGGACGGTCAATCCCGACCGATAGTTCCTTTCAATCGTGGCATCTTTGAGGAACAAGACAATGGTAATTGTTCCCAATATCACGCCTGCAAGTACCTCTGATTCCAATTGGGATGGCCTCCCAGTCCGAAACCCGCGGTCATGAGCGCTTGGCAATCATACTGATAGAATTCACACGGTCAATAGATATGTTCTCCTAACATAAATTAATTCCCCACAATCTCTATGAAGAGGTTGCAGCCATCTATCAGGTGCTGACTATGCCTTCCAATTTGTTTCTTACAAGGAGCAGTTGAAACAACCATATCCATACAATCGCTGTCAGTGCTGTGAGAATCTCCGGAATGGCCACGCCAGTCCATGGTGCCGTACCGCCGAATGTCACAGGCCACAAACATAGAGAAACAAAGGGGAGTAAGATGGAAAGAACCGCAAACCACCGGAGATGCGCGAAACGTAGCCAACTGAGGCCTACTGCCCACATGGCGAACGGGAACGTGAAGAAGAACCCAACAGACACCCAGAAATGGATTCTCCCTGCGTTCTCCGAGAACACACCAATTAGAGTAAGGAACGCAACTGAGATCAAGAAGATTGCAAGCCCCACTCCTGTGAGAGTGTCGTGAACTCTCCCCATCAGGCGCATCAAGAATACGAAGAGCATAGCTCCTGTCGTGATGAGGCCGGCATTGAAGATTACAGCAGCGAGCATTCCGTTGTTGTAGTTCCCCAAGTCGCTGAGCGCGTTGTCAAGCCAGCTGAACCAAGGTGAGATCGCTATTGCAATGACAATACAGAGAAGGGCGACGAGCGGTGCCACTGCCCCGATTAGTATGTTTCTCTGGGATGCCAGTGTAAGTCGCTGCATGTGCGAAAGGTCCCCCGGAGGTCATAATAAGTCCATCCGTCCCCGCCTACGAAGCACCTATAGCCTGATTCGTGAAATGATATACCGAATCTGTCTTACACAACCGCGTATTGGAGTACTTGGTATTGGATTCATTGGGTGCAGTAAGGTGTCCGTTCTGTGGGGAGGATCTCTCGAATCGGACAGGGAGCAGCTACACCGCTGGTGACCTTCTCTTCTGTCCTGTCTGCAGGGCAGCCTTTCGCTATGACCCTCTACTCGGTCCCACTACACCGTCCGGCCGACCGCTCGACACATCCGAGATGGGGCGAGGACGGAGCATCTGGAGGTCAGATAAGACTGACTACGCATGTACGTTCGCGGAACTCATACTGTATTGTGTGGTTCCGCTTGTGATTGCGATTGTTACTGGTACGTGGTGGCTAATCTTCTACCCATAAGTGCTGTCAGTGCTTTTCCAGTCAAAGATAAAAGGTGGGCCGGGTTACAGGCCCAGCTATACAGTCCTGAGAGGACGAGGTGCGGGTTCGTGACCGAGGCTGAGGTCCATGATAAGATAATCTCCCTTGAGGAGGCTGCAAGACTCATCCCGGACGGGTCGGGCCTCTTCTGGGGCGGCTTTGGGTATCAGCGTGCGCCGATTGCCTTTGCGCACGAGTTAGTACGGCAGAAGAAACGTGACCTCACGATCTATACGTGCGGGTCCGAGATTGACATCGAGATTATGGTGGGAGCCCGCGTGTTGAAGCGCCTTGAGATTGCCTTTGTGGCCATTGAGGCGCTCGGACTGGCAAACAATGTCCGCCGCCGTATCGCAGAGGGGGCCATCGAGATCGAGGACTACAGCAACCTCGCTATGGCGATGCGTTTCTTGGGTGGAGCTCTCAACATCCCCTTCATGCCGATAAGGAGTCTCATGGGCACCGACATCGTGAATAAGGTGCAGTATCGGGGCGACAAGAAACTCAAGATTATCGACTGTCCGTTCACTGGTCAAAAGATTTGTCTGGTGCCGTCTGTGCAGCCCGACTTCAGCATTGTTCATGTTCAACGGGTCGACCGATATGGCAATGCTCAGATAGACGGCATAGTTGGAGAGGACATCGAGGGGTCCCGATGCGGAAAAAAACTCATCGTCTTGGCAGAGGAGGTGGTTGGCGAGGAGGAAATCCGCCACTCTCCGGACAGGACTGTGATTCCTGCCATGTACGTCGACCATGTCGTCGTTGTTCCATTTGCGGCACATCCAATGCAGTGCCACAACTACTACGACTATGACCTCGAACACTTGATGATGTTCCACAAGTTGACGAAGACTGAGGAGGGCTGGGAAGAGTACCTCAATGGCTACATCCTCGGGGTCGACAATCATTATGGATATCTTGAGATGGTTGGCTGGGAGCGCCTTCACAAGCTCCGTGCAAGAAGACCATGGGGGTACTGAGGAGGAAGACATGATGGTGGAGTACACAAAGATTGAGTTCTTGACAGCGTGTGCATCGCGTCACGTTAGGGACGGAGAGAATGTCTTTGGTGGCACAGGAATGCCACTATTGGCGGCTCTCCTAGCCAAGGCGACACATGCTCCAAATGCGAACCTGATATCCGAGGCTGGGTTCATTGATGCCATGCCCAAGAACGTTCCTCTGTCTGTTGCCGACTCTCGATACTACTATGGCTGCTCAGCCGCCATCGGGCTGATAGAAACCTTAGGATTCATCCTCCAAGGTGGGCGGATTGACGTCGGCTTCTTGGGTGCAGCCCAGATTGACGAGTATGGAAACCTGAACACAACATACATCGGCCCATTCGAGAAACCCAAGGTGAGACTCCCTGGCAGCGGGGGCGGCAATGACATCGCCTCGTCCGCGAAACGCCTCATCATAATGATGACTCACGACAAACGGAAGTTCGTGAAGAAACTCGACTACATGACGAGTCCGGGGCATCTAGAAGGGCCTGGGTCGCGTGAGAAGTGGGGTCTCATCGGGGGCGGACCTGACGTTGTGATCACTGACATATGCCAGATGGATTTCGATCCCAAGACATTGAGGATTCGTCTGAAGTCTGTCCACCCGGGATACACCGTGGATGATGTGCTCGACAACGTCATGTTCGATCTCATCGTACCCGATGAGGTACCTGTCACTCCGGAGCCGACTGAGGAACAGATTCGAATCATGCATCAGCTTGACCCCTACGGAGTCTATCTTGGTAAGGGTGGATAGGTGGAGACCGGCAGCACGTGATGGCAACGACGTTGGGCGACTACGCCGCGATAATCTTTGATCTCGATGGTACGCTGACAGACACCAAGAGGTTTCCTGTCCGTGCCAGTGAGAAGCTGTTTGAACATCTCGGCATAGACTCCGAACTACTCTTTCAACAGTACCTCCAAGGTCTTGTCAAGGACTATTTTCGTCAGATTGATGCAGTCGTTGACGGAGGGCCATACATCCGTCCCCTCGATATTGTGAAGAACGCGATTGGTGCAGGGCTTGAATCCATCGGAGTGAGAGTGGAACAAGAAGTCCTTGCTGCTGCCGCTGAGGACTTTTCGCGTCTTCACCTCGAACTGTCAGAACTCCGCCCCGGCACCCGGGAACTGCTTGACTATCTTAGGGACCGCGACGTTCGTTTGGGTGTAATCACAAACTCGTTCGAGGGGCATATGAACGTCATACTGGAGCGGCTCAGAATAGCACAATACTTTGATGTGTTGGTGGACCCGAGCGTCACGCATACATACAAGCCGCATCCACGTCCTTTCTGGTATGCGACCAAGCAACTGGATGTTTCAGCGCCCGAAGCCCTTGTCATTGGTGATGAGTACTATGCCGACGTGGTGGGTGCACATCGTGCCGGCATTGATGCTGTTTGGGTGAATATTCGGGGCGCCTCACTGGATGATAATCTGCGCCGTTTTGGCGTCGCGTCGGCCCCAAAATACGTTGTTGAGGATATCAGCGAGCTCCTAGATCTCACATCGCCTTGACAATCATACCTTAATACGCAGAATACCTATATTGAGCGACTGGCCGCATATTGGTGGTG
Organism: Candidatus Thorarchaeota archaeon; assembly: GCA_003662765.1. Lineage (GTDB taxonomy): Archaea > Asgardarchaeota > Thorarchaeia > Thorarchaeales > Thorarchaeaceae > B65-G9. Next base: position 6,845 of record QMYR01000035.1, on the reverse strand, counting down.
CTAGCTGGCGTCCTCGAAGACTGGAGTAGATAACCGTGAGTGGAAATGACGAGGCAACTGGGATGATGAAGGCGCGAACGGATCTTATCGACATGATCCGCGCCTCACAAGAGGACATTGAAGCCCTAGTCGAGATAATCGAGAACGAACTGAAGAACATTCGTGAGGGCGATGCAGCTGAGCGCATCTCGAAAGCCGTTTCGAAGGTCGCCGAGGGATCTGGTGCTGATGCTGACAGTCTGTACAATGTTCTCTATTGGCTAACGCAGTCTGGCCCGGATGCACGCCAAGCCATCATAGTTCAGACGCTTGAGACTATGTTGAACGATGAGTCACTCAGGAAGGTGGGGCTGTCCGTGTTGACCCGGGTTTCGTCCCAAGAAAACGTGGACCTGATGTTACGGTATGTGGAACGTGGTGTGCTGACCCTCAGTCAAGCGATTTTCGTCCTCCTCTATCCCGACTCCTCCTCACTCTTCGACTGAGCGGTATGGCCAGTTAGCTTACTGGTCCCGCGGAGATGAGGTTCGTTGCCATTTACACCATTCCATTTAGGTCCTGGGCTGCTCATCGCAATGGTGTTTGTGCCTGAAATCTGCGTAGTGGCCCTGCTGATTGGCAGCGTTGCGCCGGACATTGAGCCTCTAGCGATTGTGCTAATGGGGCTCGACACACCACTTCACGGTTTCCTTCACACCTATCTTGGGGCCAGCCTCCTTGGTGTGGCTGTGGCTGGTATCATCTGGCCCCTTAGGTCTGCTATCGCACCACTCGAGAAGGTATTCGCATCAAGTGGCTCCTATTCCTTTCGTGCAGTTCTTCTCTCCGCCTTGGCTGGGACATACTCTCACGTATTCCTCGACTCGTTTCTCTATCCCGAGATGTTTCCCTTCTTCCCGGTGGCAGGTAATCCGTTTCTGGGAATGCTGCCCACTCCCCTAGCCTACGAGATATGTGTGGTTCTCGGCGTCATAGGACTGGTGGTGTGGTTTGGCCGATTGAGTTTGTCGAAAGACTCTGAAACCTGAGTCGCGGACGAATCTTTAGAAGCATTCATAAAACAGTATTCGCCAAAATTACAGGCCATATATCCTCTTTCTCTGAGGTGGTATGCACTCATCCATAAGGTTCGTTATATACAAACTCATCGAGGGTAGACTCGGTGATTGACAAATGAATGATCGATTCAAGATACTCCTCGGGATTGCGCTCGCAGTTCTGATGCTACAACCTGTCGTGGTTGATGTGGCTGCGCAGGGCTCGATGCCCGAGCACTCCACAATGCCCAATTTGCCCACGACTCCACCGGTACATGAAAAACGACCTGACGGTTCTGAGTTTATCAGTACTGACGTGATTGCGATAATGGCCAATGGTCAAGCTCCAATGATTCACTTCTGGTATGCTGCCGATGAGAACGGCACGATTGCAAAGTTCTCACTTCTCTATCTCGGCATCGTTGAGTTCGAGGACCAGAATGGGGACGACGCGTTCCAATCCAACGAAACCCTATACTATGCGCCTCTCGCAGCCTACGAGTGGACCCTGCTGACGGGGACTACTGAGGACGACGAGGGCCACGTGACTGAGATCTGGTTGAAGTACGTCAAGGGCGGACTCCGCTCTGGAGGAATGATGCCAAGCATGCCCCAAGTTGATGCTCGTGGGGCATCGGCCGTCCAACGGTTCGAGGATGTGACCATCCAGATCTGGGCTCACATATACCTGTACGACTACCAGGGCAATGTGAGCGATGACACAGGCGTCAAGGCAACCTATCTCGTTCAGGGCAACTCTGAGGTAAAGATGGACATTGAGATTGGCAACTTTCCGTTCAGTACGAACACGTCCAGCGTAGCGTTGCAGACGCTGCTCCGTGAGTCAGACCTGGTTGGTCAACAGAATACCTACCGCCACAGGTACCGTATTAGGGACAGACATGGCAACGTCACAGGCATGTCGAACGTCAACTGGAATGGTGCACCGGGCAACGAGTCTATGATTGAGCCGTTTCCCACTGACCACATCCAGCGGATTGACCTCTTTGATGCCGAGACCGGTGTGACGCAGGGCTTCTACAGCTGGGTCGACAAGGCTGAGATCACATGGCCGGGTGGTACGACGGAGGCCGTCAACGTCACCGCATCTTATGTTCCGACTGGTACTGGCCTTGCCGTCTATCTTGCGTACCCCAACTTCGATGACGGTACCCTGCTCCATGACCCATCTGTTGGCGTCTACCCGGAGGCTGCCCCACTGACCGAGCCGGTCGGCAACACTACTCTCGCGGTTGCACTTGGAGCAGTCGCGGTGATTGCGGTGGCAGCTTTCCTGGTCCGCAGGAGGCGATAGTGAGCCCTTGCATGGGGCGCTACGTTGCGCTCCACTACTTTTTTCTTTAATGACCACCAGTCTGCTCTGTGGGGCCGCGTGGTCGCGAGAAACCTCCCAAGGGAGCGACACAAGGAATGACCTCAATAGACCTCGTCTTTCGCGCACTCATCATAGCTGCAATTGTTACCATCTCCAGCCCTATTCTGGCACATGGTGCGACCACTTCTCCTGTCGTCGTTGACAGACTCATCGTGACCGCAGCCATCAATGCAGACGGCACGACCAATCTTCATCTTGAGGCCGCCCTGACAAACGTTGGGACTGACGCGGTTTCTTCGCTCGAGTTCAGGGTCGACTCCCTGCAACTCCTCGTGTCTTCGGCGTCCGTAAACAGTACCTCAGTAGAAACTTCTCTTACGACTCTCGAACGCCACACGATCATTCAACTCGGGTTGGCGTCACCTCTTGAGCCGGGTCAGCATCTCTTCGTCCGTCTTGACATGACCGCTCATGATCTTCAGTCAGAGGCCTCACTGAGTGCGGATGGGATCATGGAGGAGCGGAGCTTCATCTTCTACGTACGGCCTGCGATGCCGGTCATGAATTTCACATTTAATGCCGTCCTCCCGCCACACGCCTCTCTGTCCTCTGCATCGGCCGCCCCGCTCTTTCCCACCGCTTCTGGGAACATGACTGACGGCGAGTCACTGATCTTCTACTGGAATCTCGGGGCAATTGATGTGGGGCAGGAGCAGGTGTTTGTTGTCAAGTATGAGATACCCCTTTCGCAGTCCGCCACGACAGTCGGGATTCCGTCTTGGTTGGTCGGTAGTGTTCTCTTTTTCGGAGGGGCTGGTGTGGCCGTGCTTGCCCCGTGGGTGTTGCGTGCGGTGCGACGGCTACGTCACGTGAGGTACGTTGGCATCACCCGCGAGGAGCAGGAACTGCTCTCTGTGATAGAGCGGAAAGGCGGCTCATGCCCACAGAAGGTCCTGTCTGTCGAGCTCGATATGTCGCAAGCGAAGGTCAGCATGCTCCTCAAGAATCTCGAAGAACGGGGTCTCGTTAGGAGGTTCCGCGACGGCCGCGAGAACATGGTTCATCTCATGAGCGAGTGAGGCGGCTCGTGCTAGGTATTTATATCGGTCACGTCGGTCATCGAAACACAAACACCCTGATGAGGTGTGCTCTTGAGTTCATCGAGAAAGATCCGAGTCCTAATTGCGAAGCCAGGTCTCGACGGTCATGACAGGGGCGCCAAGGTCGTCGCAAGGGCCCTTCGTGATGCCGGAATGGAGGTCATCTATACCGGTCTGCGACAGACACCGGAGATGATCGTGCGGGCTGCCATCGACGAGTCGGTAGATGTCATCGGACTGAGCATACTGAGCGGTGCCCACATGGCCCTCTTTCCCAGAATCATGGAGCTCCTCCGGAAAGAAGGAGCGGATGATATCCTTGTGATTGGGGGTGGAATAATCCCCGAGGATGATGTGCCTGAACTCAAGAAGGCGGGCATCGCCGAGATATTCGGGCCAGGAACTCCGCTCAATGAGATTGTGGAGTACATCAAGAAGAACGTCAAGGTGTAGCCGCTAACGGGGACACCCACATTGTCGATAGAAGAGTTGGTGGACGGGGTACTCGCCGGCCGAAGGCGACACTTGGCAAAGCTGATTGCACTGATAGAGAATGAGGATCCTGCGGCTGCAGAGGCTCTCAGTCTCTTGTACCGGCACACGGGTCGTGCGCATATAGTGGGAATAACAGGACCCCCTGGCTCGGGAAAGAGCACTATTGTCACACGCATGACCTCTGAATACCGGAAGAGAGGTAGGACGGTCGGGATTGTGGCGGTCGACCCGTCCAGCCCTTTCACAGGGGGCGCCCTGCTGGGCGATAGAATCCGAATGCAAGAGCACAGCCTTGATGACGGTGTGTTTGTTCGTAGCATGGGAACAAGAGGGCATCTCGGCGGAATTGCTCGTGCAACCTCGGATGTTGTCAGAGCGATTGATGCCTCTGGCAAGGACATAATCATCGTAGAAACCGTGGGCGCCGGGCAGTCTGAGGTGGAGATTATTGACATAGCTCATACTGTGGTCGTTACAGATGTGCCTGGAAGCGGCGATGACATTCAGGCCATCAAGGCGGGAATCATGGAGATCGCGGATATCTTCGTTGTCAATAAGAAAGACCTGCCGGGTGCAGACAAGAAAGCGGCCGAGATCAATACAATGCTGGATTTGGACCAAAACATGGGCCAGTGGCGTCCGCCTGTGCTTTTGACGAATGGTCGCACAGGAGAGGGAATCCCGGAGTTGGTGGACAAGATAGACGAGCACATGGTCTACCTGCGCGAGAGCGGTGCCCTTGAAGAGAAGGGCCTCCAACGGAGCCGCGACGAACTTCATCAGATAATGGAATACCGCCTCACTCAAGAGCTACTGTCACGGCTCCAAGGACGACCAGAGTACGAAGAGGCTATCAGGAAGATTGCCAAACGGGATGACGACCCATATACAGTGGCACAGCGCCTCATTGCTGAGTTCCTTGCAGGCTTTAGCAGGCAGGTGTGACGCATGTCGAAGAAGGAGGACCTAGCCGCTGCCCTCCGCCAATGGGAGGACGGGCCCGTGGCCAAGACAATCAGCCGTTTCCCAGAGCGAATGAAGGAGTTCACGACTCACTCAGGGATTCCGGTGAAGCGCCTGTACACGCCACTCGATGTTGCGGACTTGAACTACTCGGAGTCACTCGGTTTTCCGGGCGCCTATCCGTTCACACGAGGCGTTCAGCCCACCATGTATCGCGGGCGTTTCTGGACCATGCGTCAATACAGCGGCTTTGCCACAGCAGAGGAAACCAACCGACGATTCAAGTTTCTTCTTGAACAGGGCCAGACGGGCCTCTCAGTTGCCTTTGACCTGCCAACTCAGATTGGCTACGACTCGGATCATCCCATGGCCCAGGGTGAGGTTGGCAAGGTTGGTGTCGCAATCGACTCTCTTGCCGACATGGAAGTCCTCTTTGACTCGATTCCTTTGGACAAGGTCAGCACGTCCATGACAATCAACGCCCCGGCCGCAGTGCTGCTAGCCATGTATATCGCAGTGGCCGAGAAGCAGGGCGTGCCCATGGAAAGACTTCGCGGGACCATTCAAAACGACATTCTCAAAGAGTACGTCGCGCGAGGCACCTACATCTTTCCACCAAAGCAGTCCATGAGGCTGATCACTGACATCTTCAAGTTCTGTTCGGAGAACATGCCCCTCTGGAACACAATCTCGATCTCTGGCTACCACATTCGCGAGGCGGGTTCAACAGCGGTGCAGGAGGTGGCCTTCACGTTGGCCAACGGCATAGCATATGTCCAAGCGGCTATCGATGCAGGCCTTGATGTCGACCGATTCGCCTCGCGCCTCTCGTTCTTCTTCGGTTCCCACAGCAACTTCTTTGAGGAGATTGCAAAGTTCAGGGCTGCAAGACGTCTGTGGGCCAGAATAATGCGAGAGCGCTTCGGGGCCAAGGATGACAAGTCCTGCAGGATGAGGTTCCACACACAGACCGCTGGTTGTACACTGACGGCCCAGCAGCCTGAGAACAATGTTGTGCGAGTGACCCTACAGGCTCTCCAAGCGGTGCTTGGAGGCACGCAGTCCTTGCACACGAACTCTAGGGACGAGGCTCTCTCACTTCCCACCGAGGAATCGGTCCAGATTGCATTGAGGACCCAGCAGATCATCGCGTACGAAACCGGCGTGGCAGACACAGTGGACCCTCTTGCAGGATCATACTTTGTGGAGAGCCTCACAAATGAGATAGAGCGTCGCGCGATGGACTACATCACGAAAATAGACGAACTGGGGGGCGCTCCGACGGCCATTGAGAAGGGGTTCATTCAGCGGGAGATTACGGAGAGCGCATACGACCACCAACGGAAGGTGGACTCTCAGGAACGTATTGTTGTTGGAGTGAACAAATTCACTGTGAAGGAGGAGCAGTCTTTCGACTACATGCGAGTTGACCCCGAGGCCGAGAAACGACAGGTCGAGCGTGTGCGCAGATTGCGTTCCAATCGTGACCAAGCGGTAGTTGACAGTGCTCTGGAGGCATTACGAGAGGCGGCCAAGACCGACGCCAATCTGGTCCCTCTGATTCTGGATGCAGTCCGTGCCTATGCAACTCTGGGGGAGATATGCGGGGTTCTCCGTGATGTGTTTGGAGAGTATCGTGCGCCAGACGTTCTGTGAGAGGTGTTTGGATGACTGTTGAGCGGATTGATCACGTCGGGATTGCGGTGAGGAGCATTGATGATGTGCTACCGTACTATCGAGATGTCTTGGGGCTTCGCTACGTGTGCGAAGAAGAGGTGCCCGACCAAAAGGTGCGAGTAGCATTTCTTGAGATTGGAGAGAGTCGAATCGAGCTGCTTGAGCCAACAAGCGACGACAGTCCCATATCCGGTTTCTTGGACAAGCGCGGCGGTGGAATGCATCACATTGCCGTTC
>QMYR01000034.1 GCA_003662765.1 Candidatus Thorarchaeota archaeon | reverse complement strand
TGCTATGTAGGAAGCGGCTTCCTCTCTCGTCACGCCCTCCACATTCATCATGAAAGCTGCATTGATGCTGACCACTCGCCGGAGAGCATAGAGTGCGTCAACCACAAGCGCACGCGGGTCCTCATCCTTAATCCCAAGAAAGTCCTTCGCCGTGTCCGCCGTTCCCTCGGAGATGACACAACGCCCCGTGTGAAGTGGAATGATACTCAGTTCCACGAATCCCTTCTCGCGGTATGCTTTCTCGCGCCACAGATTGGAAACGTGATGCTCGTATTCATGATACACAACCCCCATGATTGAGTCACGATTGAAGCGGCGATCAATGTTGAACTGGTTGACCGACTTGAAGTTGCCCTGGTAGTAATTATAGCCACTCCATGGCTTTCCACGGACGGTTTCGTAGAGGACTCCATTGTCAGTGACACGCACGCCCATCTTGGAGAAGACTCGTTCATCGAACAGCCTTCCGACTTCAGTCGACCTCTGTTCCAGTGTCCCCCCTATCCACTCCTCTAATTCCGCACCCTCAATGAGGCCCTCATCCTGAAATATCCGGACAGCATCATACAGGGCCTCGTCATCTGGCGCACTCAATGCCTCTGCGACTGTCGCTCGGAGCCGTTCCACCAGAGAGTCCGGATAGGGATGAACCTTCAGGCTAAACAGCGTTTCAGCGACCTTCTGATAGGGCATCGTGCCTCCATCAATCCACTCGCAAACACCCGCAAGCGATCGGGCCTCCGAGGATACGTATGCGGCCCTTAGGGGCGTATCAGTGAGCTCCTCGTTGGCCGCATCAGACACCGCCATCAACTCGGCATGCAAATCTAGGCCGCTGCGATTGGTAGGTTGACGAAGAGGGGAGAGATGGGCAGGTCCAAAATAGGCATCAACTACGCTGACGCCAGTCAGTTCCTTGGTGAGATTACCCACTTCCCCACATAGTCGGACGAATCGCTCCGTAACAGACATCAACATCACAGCGCGCGACCCCCATGTGAACTAATAAGCTGTCGGCCCTCGCAATGCCACCACCTGTGACAACTCTCATGTTGCGAAACGCAAGACAGCATGCAGAGATAAGCATGCCAAGACGAAAGAAGAAGAGCTCTAAGGCCTAGGCCATTCTTGTGCTGATCATTGTGATAGTCGTTGGAACTGTTATCGTTGTGTGGCACAATGGTCAGATAGGCGTCACCAGCATAGCAGACATCAATGCAGGCGATGTCGAGATTGGTACAGCAGTCACAGTAAAAGGAGAACTCACCGCGTGACTGGGAAACCTCCACACAGTGACCACTATTGGTGGCAGTAACACAGTCGCGTTCATCTGGGACGGAACATCCCCACTGGTAGGCTCGGTGATCATTGTCAGAGGACAGGTTTCATCGCCAATAACACTGTCAAGTGTCACCTCAGTAGAGGTCGCGTGGTTGTTCAAATGAGAGAAGTGCCACCTACGCTGTTGCTCTGAAACATGGTGATAGCCACCGTCTTGAGCATGTCACGAATCTGGTCCACCCGATCGAAGTCTGTTGCAACCATCCCATAAGTCCGAAGGCCGAGAATTCGTTCGATCACCATGGGAGGCACAGCGTCTGCAGCATCCTGATAGTTCGCGATGGCAACGAGCAGAGATGGTAGCTGACCTCGAAAACGCTTCAGTACGACCTGAGCCCGCGCGATGCCTCGTCGTGTGCTTCTGAGAACAAGAACACCCACATCCGCTCTCTTAAGGTATGATGACCATAGGCGCCAGTACTCGCGGGACCCGGGCAGGTCATACAGAGTCAACACTCTGTTGGCCACGAGAAACCACTGATCGGTGCTGGATAGGTCGTCAATCTCAAGAAGGTCGCTGAATCGTGCGAAGTGGGGTGCGACAACAGGCCTGCGAGTAGGGATGTATTCCGGACGGAGCATACCCCGAGAGGCGAGGCTGAAGATACTACTCTTCCCGGTACGTTCCACGCCGAACAGCACAAACCGCACATAGTCCAGACACTGTTCGTTGACAAAGACCACAACATTCCGTTTCTCGTGACGGCTGAGCCGCGTGAGAGGCTTCCCATTCGTGACACTGCGCAGTCCAGCAGCGATGTTTACGGCCTTCTCGAGAACAGAATCATCACGCTCTAGCTCATCTGCGGCAACGAGAGTATACACTCCAGAACTCCTTGCAACAGCGCACTTCAGCCTCACGCCGTTAGGAAGAACCCACTCAACAAGGGCAAGATGACTAACTCGCCCATCCACAGCCAGAGAAGGCATTTCCCGCGCTCGTTTCAGGATGACCTTCGATAACTGTGAGTCAAGTCCCTGTGGATAGTATCGTACCCGGACTCGGACGGTACCTCGAGGGGACAGAATCTGGGTCTCAACTATCACGGGGACTCACCAGAGGGGGCAAGCTGTGCTGTACGAGGCGACCCCGAAACGAGGCCGCCCCGTTTTGTTTTGCACATCTCGAATATGAAGAAAGGTGTTATGAACACTCTGGATTTGGTGCTATCCGGCCGCTCTCCTGCGCACCAGTATCACAATCACCACAACAATGACCCCGGCGGCACCCGCCACAGCCAAGATGATGACCATGACACCGCCAGTCATCGGTCCCGACGTGGTACCACCAGTGTTCGATGTTGGCGAGGTTGTTCCTGTTGTTGAAGACGTAGGAGAAGGCGTGGTCGTAGTAGTCGATTCCGTGGGAGTCGTCGGGGTGGTAGGAGTCGTTTCTCCCTCCACAGTGACCACAACCGAGTCTTGGACAGAGTTCTCGCTTGTGTCAGTCAGGGTGATGACGTAGACATAGCTCCCCGCAGGCAGTGTCGAGAGGTTGACCACGATCTCCTCTGAGCTAGAGTTCCAAGCGCCAGCCATGACCACTGTTCCGTCGCGCGTGACCTCATAGGAACTTGGGTTGAGATCAGAACCAGTCCATACTAGCTCGACCAAGTCGCCCTGAGCCATCGTGATGTCATCAGGGTGACTGACCTCAGGCTTTGTGGTGTCCACTACGGTCACCAAGACGGTATCGGTGGCTATGTTGCCCCACGTATCCGTCACTTCAATCGTGTACTCATAGACTCCCAACGAGAGACCGTCGACAGACTCAGTATGTTGACTCCCGGACCATGTGACCCACGCCGACGCGCTGCCGTTGACCAAGACTCGCACCTTGTCCGGGTGGATGTCATCCATGGTCCACGTGATGGAGTGGCCGCTCGTTCCCATCTCGTACTCGATGTCGTCAGGCGAGCTGACCTCTGGTGGTGTGTAGTCACGCACCGACACAGCGACCGTGCGCTCCGCCTTGTAGCCCGCAGTGTTCCATACACGTATCGTGTACGTGTAGTTCTCAGTGGAGTAAGGCAATGCGCTCTCAATCTGGCACTCATAGTGTCCCGCAGCATTTCCCTGTTTCACCACAAGGCCCGACCAAGAAGATACCACAGTCCAGTTATCGAGGTACGCACCCGATACATCGAACTCGAAGGACGGGGGGGTCTTGTCGTTGACGGGGTCCCAGATGATCCAGAGAGGGTCACCAAGGTAGACACCTGTGTAGAGGTCGTCTGCAGGAGCAAAGTCGCTGGTCAGGCCAGTTATCTCGGGTTCATTCGACACCCTTACCGTCACAGAGGGGTTGGATGAGAGTGCCGTTATGCCGTACGTGGACTCCGAGGTCGAGTTGACAAATAGGACCTTACTACCTGGGGTCGAGTAGCTGAGAGCCACTACAAACCAAGACCCATTCCACACTGCAGCGGTGTCCGCGAGAATCATGGTATCCTCATCACCCAGAGCATGACCGTCATAGGCGAGGCGCGCGCGGATGACAACTTCGAATTGCTCGCCGACCATGACCCAGTCGGGACAGGACAAATCGTAGATGTCAACTCCATCCCAGATGACGATTGTCGATTGGCTGTTCTGGTTCACAAGAGAAATACCATAGACATTACCCGAACTCACGACTGTGTCAAAGACCTCTTGTCCCGGTATTGCACGCGTGACCTCTGTGCTCCACATGCCGCCAGCGATGTGATGGGCTGTGTGTCCGTTGATTGTCACAATGCCTGAAACCACAGGTGCACTATCGTACTCGAACCTCAGTGTGACATTGACGCCAACGGTGGTTCCCATGTTGATTCGACTGCCAGAAGTCCAGTACTCAACGACTATAATCCTGTCCCAGATACAGAACGTTACGTCGTTGTTTCTTATCGCTGTGATGCCGTAGCTGTCATCGCCTGCTGCGCTGGCAACAGTGTAGCCGTGTTTTCCCGGTTCATTGTGGACGAAGACCGTTGAGTTCAGGTTCAGAGTACCATCATAGACAGCACCGTCGTACACGTAAGTCGCTGATGCCGAGATACCCGTAGCAGCCTCACCAACGTCAATGCGACTGTCAACAGGACCGATCATGTAGATATCAAGGGCATCCCAGATGCATGAAGTCACATCGTTGGAGAGAATCACTGTGATCCCGTACGAGTCGTCCCCGAGAGCAGAGGCCACAGTGTAGCCCCAGCGCCCTACCGTGTTGTGCACAAATGTGGTGGAGTTGAGAACTAAGGTGCCATCGTAGTTACTGCCATCGTAAGCATACGTGGCCGTGGCTTGGATGCCGGTAGCCTCATCACCGACATTGATGCGCGAGTCGTCTGGACCATTCATTTGGACATTGAGAGCATCCCAGACACAGTATGTTACATCATTCGTGACGATGGCTGTAATGCCGTACAAGCCGTTTCCTGCTGCACTGGAAACCGTGTAGCCACGCTTTCCGACGGTTGAATAGAGGAACGTCGTTGAGTTGAGTGTCAGGTCCCCAGTGTACAGTCCTCCGTCATATGCGTAGGCCGCAGACACGGCAATACCACTGGCGTTTTCCCCGATGTTGATTCTCTGATCGGCGGGTCCGGCAAAGGATATCACAAGTCCGTCCCAGACACAGTAGGTCTCGTCGTTCGTCACTACAGTCTTGATACCGTAGGGATCATTGCCCACACCGGCCACTACCGTATACCCGCGCTTCCCGACAGTAGAGTACACGAAAGTCGTTGAGTTCAGAGTCAGGTCTCCAGCATAGGAGGCGCCGTCATATGCGTACACTGCTGACACAACAATGCCACTGGCATTCCAACCGACATTGATTCGCTGATCCGCAGGTCCAGTGATTGTCACAATGAGACCGTCCCAGATACACCATGTTTGGTCGTTGGACATTATGTGCGTGATGCCGTAGCTGTCGTCGCCTGCTGCACTGGCAACGGTGTAGCCGTGCTTTCCTGGATTATTATACAGGAATACTGTTGAGTTGAGAGCCAGTGTGCCATCGTATGCTGCACCATCATAGGCGTAGATGGCGGTTGCTTCGATTCCGGTCGCAGCGGTGCCCACATCTATTCGTGAGTCATCGGGACCCTCCATTCGGATTATCAGTGCATCCCAGATGCAATACGTGACATCATTGTGCAGGATGACGCTGATTCCATACGTATCATCGCCGCCCACACTTGAAACCGTATAGCCATGCTTGCTGGCGAAATTGTACGAGAACACTGTCGAGTTGAGAGTCACAGTCCCGTCATACTTGGTGCCGTCGTAGGCATACGTGGCCGACACCACTATTCCACTCGCATTCTCGCCGATGTTGATTCTCTGGTCGAAGGGGTCAGTGATACTAATCTCAACTGCGTCCCACACTACACTCACCGACTGCGAGTCTTGGTCAACATAGGTGATGCCATGTTCGTTTCCATAGCACGCCACAGTATCGTAAGTCGTCCCGGTCGGCGAGTTCTCGGTCACGACTATCTCCCACACGCCGTTTGATCCCGTGTATGTCGCTGTCACACTGTTGATGGTTACCGTACCGTCCGTGACATCAGAGTCATCATACTCATACTCCAGCGTCACTTGAATTGTAACAGAGGTACCAATGTCAACGTGTGTGTCTGCAACGTTGTAACCGCGCACCACTATCTTGTCCCAGACAACCTGCTGATGCTGGCCATTCTGATCGACCACGGTTATTCCGTGAACATTGCCGCTACAAGCAACCGTGTTGAAGTCCACCATGGTCACATCGTTGTGAGTGACCAAGATTCGCCATACACCGCCGCCCTGATGAGTAGCAGCGATGCCATTGATGGTCACCGTGCCATCCGTGACGGCGGTGGAATCGTACGAGTATTCGAGAGTCACATCAACCGCCACTTCGACTCCGATGTCTACCCAGGCATCCTCCACGTGGTACAAGATCACCTCGACCTTGTCCCAGACTATCTGCTGGCTCTTGCCGTTCTGGTCAACAGAGGTTATGCCATACTGGTTGCCGGAACAGGCCACAGCGTCGAAAGTGATCATGGTCACCGAGGACTGTGTGATCGTCACCCGCCATGTGGAACCACTGACATACGTGGCGGAATAACCATTGATCGTGACCGTACCGTCGACGACATCCGCCCCGTCGAAGGCATAGGTTAGTGACACATCAACTGTCACAGTGGTGTCTATGTCGACTCTCCAGTCGGCCACTGTGTATCCACCCACGATGATCTTGTCCCAGATCACGGTGACCGACTGACCATTCTGGTTCAATGTGCTGAGGTCGTATGTATCACCAGTGACAACGACTGTGTTGTAGGTTGCAGACATCACCGATGAGCGAGTGACATCTATCGTCCAGACGCCATTGCCCTGATGGGTCGCAGAGGTACCGTCTATTGTGACCGTGCCTGTGGTCACGGCCGAGCCGTCATACTCGTAGATCAGCTTCGCACTGATTGTGACAGTGTCCCCAACATTGACTCGGTCCTCACTATCACTCGAGTACATTGAGTCGACCTTGATGCGGTCTCCGATTGTGGTGTCACTGGTGTAGCTAGCAGTCAGGTCGGAGTTTGTGCCATCTTGTAGGACTTGAAACCGGAACTCTTGATCGCCCACCCAAGAGGCCGCGGTGACGCCCACTGAGAACTCACCATCCGAGTTGGGCTCAGCGTTCCAAGACTGGCTGTCAGTTCCCAAGCGTGTGACCCTCACATGCACCCGTGATGGAAGCGGAGCAACGCCGCTCGAGGACTGGTAGTATCTGATGTCACCGCTTGCAGTGAGAGATGCACCCACATCGCAACGATCGTCAGATATCGTGTGCGGGTTGAACTCAACACGAGTCTCCACATCCCAACCAGTCCCGTAGTTGGAGTATGCGGTCGTGCTACTGTCCTGAGTACCGACGCGAAGGTACAGGTTTGTGATGTCAGGGTGATCCCACTTGAACTCGATTTGCCAGGTCAGGTCGAGTTGACTCCCGTGGAAATAGGGTACTACATCCACGACGTTGACATAGCCGGAGCCAAAAGTCACGGTGACCAATCCTGTAGATACTGTGTACTTGGCCTCCCAGTAAGAGTTGGTGCCGATGTAGCAACGTAGAGAGCAATAGTCAATGTCTGCGGCGCCGTCATCATCTTGGTGGTACGTGACGATTCGAGCCGCGGTTCCAAATGGCGACTTCATGGCATAGAAGTTGTCCCCGTCGTACAGACTATTGCTCGTAGGCGAACGATAACTGAATGGAATGTGATCATCGAAGTACAGGTACATCTGCCTGATACGCCAGCTCGTCTTCGTATTGTCACCACTCGAAACTGTGTCCTCAATCCGCACCCTGAAGGTTGATTGTGTCAGGTACGAGTGCACATTCCAATACGTGAGCCCTGCCTGATTCTTGGTCCCAAGAATAGCCCATCGGTTGCCGCTCCAGTCCCATACGGACACGCGCATGTATTCCGACTCAGTATATGCGAGATCGATGTAGAGCCTCTCGATAGAATAACCGTTCGGACTGGCAATGTTGGTGAACTCAAAGTACTGGTCCAGACGATGAGTGGTCCCACGCTCAACCTTGTGGGCATCGACACCGACCATGTCGAAGCCGAAACTGTCACTCCCAACATCGTGTGCATAATATCGCACTTGGAATTGTGAGTGCATAAAACTTGAATCTGTCACGATGAGCTGCTTGTAACGCCAACCTCCAGTAGTGGCCGGGTCGCAGTCGTCGATGTCAAACATCTTGATCCATCTGCCATCGTTGGCCTTGAACTCAACATCGATGTTAGCGGCGCTTGGTGTCAGCCGCCTATCCTTCAAGTATACCGAGAACCGAAATCGTTCAACGCCGTTCATGTTGTAGACAGGACTCCGGAGGATTCCTGATTTCGGCTCCGTCATATCTGGGTCCGCGGAAACACCAGCATAAGTTGTGCCATCATATCCTCCGGTACTCATATACTCGAAATCTGTGTGACCCTCGGGACTACTCTGTTCAGACCATCCTGTACCAGGCCACGGAGTCCAGACATTCTTGTATTCCAGCTGTGTGAACGTCGTGGCCTCCTCGCTGAGAGTCGCGTAAGTCGAGTCCGCACTCTGCATGTTGGCAAAGTTCACGACAGTACCATAGGTGCTGTCGTAGTTGCTATCGACGTAGTCCAGCGTCGCAGCCGTTCCGAACTTGACCACCGGAGCGACATTGCCTTTGACGATGAGGTCACCGGTACTGTCATCTGGCCTCTCAGTCATGTTGCTTGGATTGTCGGCCTGCGGCACGATAGCTGCCTGCCGTGAATGGTTCAGCAAGGATATGCCAATAACCGACAAAACCAGTATTCCTACAAACAGCACTAGTACTCGCTTACTCGTAGCGGCGTGCACCAACGCTCTCTCTCCTCTCTTGACGGGGTTAGACCCGAGCGCGTTTCGAACGTTCCTCGTTTAAGGATTGCGCCAAAACTTCACTTACGAAACGTTCTGCAGCGAATTTTTCGCAGCCTGTTGGATAGGCTTGAGTACGCCGTTCCGGCTCTCCCAAGGACATTGGCTGGCCCTGTGATGCCTCACTCAAGCGACACGACCGCGGGCATATCTCTACCTGAATCCACCGGACACACACGCGCTGTGGCAAGCACTATGGCAGGCGCTATGGCAGACACATGCAGAGTGACAGGCACTGTGGCAGGCACTGTGGCAGGCATCGTGAGAAACGCATGCGGAGTGGCATGCGTCGTGGGAAACGCACTTACTCGTTGTTTCGATGAGCGGTTCGAAGGGTTGGCGAACTATCTGTGCAACGCCATTGACTATCTCGCCAATCGTGTCGGTCACGTTGGAGATGATCTGTCCGGTTGTTGATGCGATGTCGCCCACGACTCGCCCCGCGTCTGAGATCGCATGACCCGTTGCCGATGACAAATCTTTGAACCATGTCGGAATCTCAGCCGGTGCCACAGCACGGGGCTGCGACTCGAACACATCCCTTATTCTGTGGTCGTGACCGGGGTGCATGTAGAGCCAGTACCACGCCCAAGAACCATTGTACGTACCATCGAAGTAGTATTGTGTTCGCACAGCAGGGTCTTCAGTGGACTCTAACTTTTGCCATGCTTCTTCCATGACTTTCTCGTGATGCTCTTTCGTGGCCTCGAAGTCGGCGTTCCAAGACTTCTCCTGCACCTTCTCAGCGATCGCCTCAATCATCTCGTCAATCTTGTCCGGGTCCAGCTCGCCATCGACTATGGCGTCCACAAACATCTGCTCGTAGTAGGTGAGGTCCTCGAACTGCAGGCCTGTCACAGACAGCTTCAGGGGGTCTGTTGAGAGGACTCGTACCGCACCTTTTTTCACACATGACATGAGAATCATGGAAACGAGCTTGTCCCGAGTGACATTCTCAAAGAACGCGGCCTCCACCGGGTCGAGCTCGGCAACCGTTCCCGGCGCCCCGAACGTCTGAATCGTGATCTGGGGCGATTCGTAGCCGATTGTTGTGTCTTCAGCAGTCCACGCAGCACCACGAGGTCGCTTGACTGTCCAATAGGCATATCCGACGACAGCCAGTGCGATGCCTGCGGCTACTAGGATGCCCACGGATCCGGGAGCTGTTATGGGGGGCGTAACCTCTTGGATGTAGATGCTCACCGTGAAAGAGAGATACTCCTCGGGGTCGAGTTCCTGTGCCGAAGCTATGAATGTTAGCTGCACTACCTTGCCGACATTGTCAGGCCTGAATTCATATCTAAGGAGTAACGACTCACCGCCGTTCAATGTCCCGCCATATGTGGTCGCAGAGCCCGTTATGAGGGTCAGATTGTCGGGGATCGCAACTTGAACTGTCACGTCGTGGAGGGGCATGTCGCCAACATTGTACACTAGGACATTAAGAACGAAGGTCTCGCCGCCCACCGCATTCACGTACGATGGCGCGTCATAGGCAAGTTGACCTGGTACGAAGTAGTCTCTAAAGAAAGTCCAGTTGACATAGTGGAACACAACAAGATGGTCGTATGCCTGTGCTGGCTGAGCAGTGAGGCTGACGCTGAAGTTGCGCAGAGGAGCGGACGGACTTGACGGGTAGGCGAGAAGGTCCAACTCATCAAACTCACGGAGACCACTGCTCTGGTCAACTATGCCCTGTCGAGAGTCTTCTACATAGCCCGCATACTCTGCACCCTCCGTCGTGATGCCGCCCTCGGCCGTTATCCACGAGTCCTGCATTGGAATGGGATAGATAACTCGTATGTTCTCCACGTCTACTTGCTGCTCCCACTGGACAGGCGACCAGTGAAATACGGCCAGCTGATGTCCCTCGTTGTCAGTCGTCAATTCAAGTACACGATTTGTACTGAAGTACCCAAACACAATTGTCACCGAGTCTCCGGCCTGGGTCCTCGGGGTCCAGTCCAGCATGTATCCGTTCTCAACCTGCCGCACCACAAGGTCGTACTTGACGCCATCCATCTCCGCGTAGGCGCGATTCGGGTCGTAGACAGAGTTCTCTTGGATACCAATCAGGTCAAAACCGCCAAGCGAACCCGAGATCACTGAGAATTTTATCCAATATGTCACATTGACGCGGCCAGTTGGCATCACAACAACATCGACGTACACACTGTCGATATTCACCACTATGTCTTGAGCCGCCACGTGGGATGCGGCACAGAGTGGAACCATGACAACGACCAGCAGCAATACAAGCCTCATGGCAGAGCCTGCTCTCACATCAACACGCTCCTTCTACTTGCCCTCCGCGTTGAGCCGTTCAGCCGTGGCACGCAGCAGTCGTTCTGCTTCACTGAGATGCTCCAGTGCCGCCGCGATGGGGTCATGGGTCTCGTACCAATCGATTGTGTCTATTGTTTCACGAACCGTGGCCACCGTGTCAGCATTGTTCATCAACATAGTGGAGAAGGGCACATGCAACTGTCCAATCCGATCATGACGCATTAGATAGTCAGTCAGTACCTCCTCGGCGAGCGAGTCCACCGAGTCGTGCCTCTCCGACCTCTTGACAAGGCGCTCAAGCAGCTCGTAGACGACTTCCGAGATCTGAACTGCGGCCATGGCATACATTGCTCCCTACTGGCCTCTGCGGGCACGAATCACCTCGGCTTGGGCGATTGTGAGGTTGGACAGGTTCGACTTGGCCTCGGCCCACTCCTCCAAGAACGGGAAGGTCTGAATCATCCCACTCCACACCAGATAGTAGGCCTGTTTTAGAACCGCGACCGGATCCCCGCCAGTGCCAACGTACTCAAAGAACGCCTTGACTCTTGCGGGGGTCTGCTCTGACATGTTCGGAGGAATCTCTGTTCCGAAGCCAGCGAAGGCAACGCCAATCTCACGAAGAACATCCATGCGCTCCCGAATTCCTGAGGCAATAATCGGGAGGTCCATGTCAAAAGCACTAAAGTGCATCACCAGTTTTCGGTCAGTTATCGTTCCATACGGGAGTTTCACTTCACCAGGACTCATGCTACTTCCTCTCCAAATTGCCTACAGCTCTCAAGTCGCAAAGCCTGATAAGCCTTTCATCACACTACGAAACACTCGAAGATTAGGTATACTACGGAGCCCCGACATCTATGGAGATGCCACGATACGACTACAAGCTGGAGGATCTTGAATGGATTCCCGCCTTCATGGCCGATGTCAAGGATTACTTCTTTGCACGGCCGGAGGACAACCTCCTCATCCTTCGCCCTAACAAGGTGATGCACCTCAACAGGACAGGCATGCTCATGCTCAAGATGCTCCTCGATGGGGCCACCCCAGCAGAAGTTGTGGACTTCTTCGTTGGCCAAGGCGCAGACAGACAGACCGTGTTGAATGACATCGCGGCATTCGTCAATGATCTCAGGGAGATGGTGTCTGGGAATCAGAATATCTACACGTACAGAACTGCCAAGATTGTACCGTTCGGGACCGGGGAGATAAAGTATCCAGTGCTGAGCGAGATTGCATTGACTTATCGTTGCAACAACAGGTGTCGGTTCTGTTACGCGTACTCCCCCTACCGGAAGTCTGGCGAGATGACCACTGAGGAGGTGAAGCGGGTCATCGACGTCATTGCAGATGATGCTCATGTGCCAAGTCTCTCGTTTACGGGTGGAGAGCCAACACTGAGAGATGACCTCTTCGAGTTGATTGAATACGGCCGCAAGAAGGGCCTTCGGATGAACCTCATAACCAATGGCCGTAGATGCGCGGACAAGAGATTCGTTGACCGACTTGTGGATGCAGGACTAAACAGCGCGCAGGTGTCGATTGAAGGACCCGACGCAGAGACTCACGATTATATCGTTGGTGTGCCGGGCGCATTCGAGCAGACTGTCAAGGGAATCAAGAACCTTCGAGAAACCGATATCTACACCCACTGCAACACGACCATTTGCAAGCCCAATGTGGACAAGCTGGAGCAGCTCGTGGACTTCCACAAGGACGAGTTAGGACTCACCTACTTCAGCATGAACATGGTGATTTATACAGGCACCGCAGCAAAGCTGAGGGACGAACTTCAGATCCGGTACTCGGAGATCGGTGAGATTGTGAAGAGAGTACGGAGAAGAGCGAGAAAGAAGGGAATTCAGTTCGTCTGGTACGCGCCCACGCCGGTCTGCCTGTTCAATCCCATCCAATACGGACTTGGTGCAAAGACATGCGCCTGCTGTGACGGCCTTCTCTCAGTTGACGCAGAGGGAAAGCTGCTCCCCTGTTCGAGCTTCAGCGAACCCGTGGGCGACCTATTGCATGACGGCTTTGAGAAGGTGTGGTACAACAGAGCAGCTAGGTTTTGGAGGAACAAGGACTACGCCCCTGAGGGCTGCAAGCGTTGTGATATGTTCGACTACTGCATGGGAGCATGCCCCCTGTACTGGGATGTCCACGGCTTTGACGAGATCAAGCAGTTCTGGCCCGAACGAAGTGCGGTGGCCGCAAAGATTGACGGGTTCAGACTGACTCTCCGAAGAAGAATACGCGGCGACCAGCATGGAATCACATGAATGATGGGATACACTCTTACGAGATGGGACCTCGGGGAGGCACATGAGAGTTGAGAGTTTCGTCACACCCGCTCTACTGCTTGACCGCCATCGTTTGGAACGTAACATTCGCAGGATGGCCGAGAAGGCAAGACGTTTGGGCGTCGCCCTTCGCCCCCACATCAAGACGCACAAGTGCGTAGAGATTGCGAAGATTCAGAGAAACCACGGGGCCACAGGGATCACGGTCTCGACGGTCTACGAGGCAATGACCTTCGCCCGGGCGGGATTCGATGACATCACCTATGCGGTTCCACTCTCACCGGACAAGTTCCAGCCCGTCAGAGAGATTGCCGACGCCGCCAGAATCAAGATACTCCTTGACAATCCGACTACAGTTGACAGACTGTCTGACTTCTGCGTTGAACAGGGAATCTCTCTCGATGTCATGATGAAGGTGGATGTCGGTTATCATCGGTGCGGGGTGACGTACGACAGTCCTGAGGCCGTACACCTAGCGGAGAGAATACATGCTGCACCAGGTCTGAGATTCGTAGGCATTCTCACGCACGAGGGTCACGTCTACGACGCATCGACCACGGCAGAGATTAGGAGGAGGGTGGACGACGCTCAGCGGGCGATGGTGTCTCTCGCACGGAAACTCAAGGAACGGAACGCCGCTCTCGCCCCGGAAGTCGTGTCGATTGGTTCGACACCGGGAATGTCGTTGGTCGAGGAAATTGCTGATGGGATCACCGAGGTCAGGCCGGGCAACTACGTCTTCTACGACTACGAGCAGGTATTGCTTGGTTCGTGTGGTATTGATGACTGCGCCCTCACCGTCGTTGCCAGCGTTGTGGGAGTATATGACGACAGAATCGTGATTGATGCCGGAGCCACGGCTCTCTCGGTGGACCCGGGCCCGGAACATCTCAATCTACAGCGTGCCTTTGGTAGGATAGTCCGCATCAATGGCGAGCGGGCGGAGATTCCGGGGCTGACAATAGTCAGCCTGTCACAGGAACACGGAAAGGTTCGGCTCGAAGACAATGCAGATAAACTCACTATCGGCGATCATGTGGAGATTGTTCCAAATCACTCGTGCTTGACAGCCAACCTGTTCGACACCTATCATGTTATTGAGGGGAACAAAGTTGTGGCCCGCTGGCGAATAAGCAGAGGACACTGCGGCTCGGCAAACGTTTAGGTATGTGAGATCACAGACGGTTGACTATCATGTGCCCGCAGTACGGGCACTCCTCCTCTTCACCGGGCAGGACAGGTGCCTCCAGTCTGCCACCACAATGAGGACAATATGTCACAGCCTTCGGCAGCTGCGCCACAGCCTCAGCAGTGTAGACCACCCGAGAGTTCTTGTCAACAGTGCCCCTGAATTTGCCGGCCTCCGATAGCTCGGCAAGAGCCTCAATTATCTCCTCGTCGGTCGAGTTGGTGACCCTTGCTATCTGGTCGAATGTCATCCTTCGCTGTGCGTACAGCAGGTGCAGCAAACTCTCCTGAAGACTCACTGCGCCAGGACTGACTATCTCACCTGCTGAGGCATCAAGGTATACGAGAGGCAACCTTCTGCGCGCAAGTCGTTCTGCTGCATCGGCAACGTCCTCAGGACTCACGCCAAGCTCTCGTGCTGCTGCCTCAACACCGATGCGCCCCTCACGTTGCACGAGCCGAATCAGGTCATCTGAGATGTCGCCAATTCTCGCGGCACGAGTGCCCTTCACGAGTAGCCAGAGCCCGATTGCCAGTTCGGGTAGAGCAAGAATGCCCCACGCAACCAATCCAGCGGCCAACATGGTACTGAGGCCATCGCCAACTTGCATCGTGCTCTGATAGACAAGAAGAGTCATCGCCACCGAGATTATGAGAAACACAAGTCCGAGGAATTGCATGAGGCGCGCGTTCAAGGAGGCCACCATCCAATTCGAACACGCATACGAAATTATACGTTTCGTACGCACACAATCGCTCAGATGGCCCAGCCCGAGTCACTGTACGCTCCATGGAGGAGGTAACAGTTGCGTCTTGCGCTGTAGTCGCTACCCTGTCAACCGAATAAAGCCGAGGTTTGCACTCAAGTTCTGACGGGCGAGGCGACCAGTCCGCGCCCGAATGATTTAATTAGAGAGAAAGCCACTTGCCAAACACTACACCCTGAAGGACGTATAGGTCATGGTGATCGATCGCGAGGGAGCCACATCGGCGATAATCCTACAGTTCAAGTCGGGAGAGCCGGCAAGTCTGCCAGCAGAGTTTGTTGCGGACATTGGGGAGAGTGCTGCACTTACCGTTCTTCATCACAAGGATAGAATCGTCAAGATCTATCCCGTTTCATCTGACAACATATACTTGCTTCGAATTGAGATCAGCGACCTCTCACGGGACTTTCTCAAGCAGCTGAACTTCGCCTTCAACGACGCGAAGCTCTCTGACATCATCTTCACGACGGGAGTCTGCCTTAGGGGTGAGAAATGCTACTACGAGTGCTACTTCGTGCCAGACCAGCTCGTGGTGTCGTTGGACGATCTCCAGAATAGCCTGGAGAAGATTCCCGGCGTGTCGAGAGTCGTCCTGCGAAAGGTCGAATCTTCATAAGGTCATGCTGCAGACATGCACCACACGTTTTCCTTCAGTGCGCAGAGAGTGTAAGGAAGCGTTTCCCTCACGTCGATGGCCCGGATGCCAAAGTCCCAGTCTATGTTTCCTCGGCGTACTATCAGGGTCGTGACCTCTTGGACCAGTATAGATGAACGGCCCGCATCTGATTCTCAGGTACATAGCAGCCGAGGAACCTATCGACGATCTCCTCGACGTTGGCTATGAGACCGTACTTCTCAAAATACGCCACGATGTTCCGGATGTCTCGCTCAAGAAGGAATATCACCCGTTTCATGTTACACCATGTGTCCACAGCATAGGCCTGTGGCATGTCTATAAACCAGGCCTTGCCTCTCCACCAGAGCAGATTGTAGGGACTGAGGTCTCCGTGAACGTAGTGCGCAACACTGTACATCGTGAGGTAGTCGTCGACTATCTGTTCAAAGACCGACTCGGGCTTCTCAATCACCATATCTTTCAGTCGTGGCGCAGGAACCAGTCCGTCTCCAATGAACCTCATGGTGAGGTAGTTCGCAACCCGACCAATGGGCGTTGGTACAGGCATTCCAGCACGGAAAGCAGCCATCAGCACGTCGTATTCCTTGGCCGCAAGCGCCTCCATTCGGGCGGGAGCGAACCAACCCCGCTTCTTGCTCGCGTGAGATGTGTGCCAGAAGCGGTATGCCTTCAGGACTATGGGGTGGCCTCGCCATGATGCGATGTAGAGCGATGCCTCTTTTCCTGATTTCAACTGCATGAATATGTCTGTTGCCAGACCGAACTCCAGTGCATCACTCCGCGCCTCGCTCAGAGTGACCTCCCTGATGGCCACCGAACGTCCAGACCGGCCATCCCGTTCTCTTTCCCGTTTGAACTTCAGAGCACTTGTCTTGTGTGGGTTGAATTTCTCAACTGGGCACAATGAGTAGGACCCCCCACTCTCCGGATTGACTCGTATCCGCTGCCGTACGGTGTTTCCCCCGTACGCACAGTATCGTGCGCGTCAGGTATTCACGTGACTCGGACTTGAGAAGACCATACACAGCGCCCTGCAGAAACGGCCGCCATTCTCTTCACGCAGACGCGCCAATCGTGCCGAGAAACAGAGTGCATCACAAGGATGCCGACCAGTTGGTGCAGGCCGCTGCGACTTCTACCAATACACACTTCACTTCAACCAACTTCATTCTGG
>QMYR01000033.1 GCA_003662765.1 Candidatus Thorarchaeota archaeon | reverse complement strand
CCAGCTCGACCCATCATATTCATCGTATGCACCTGTACGCCAGAGCTGGGGAGGGTCCTCAGGAGTGACGTAAAATATGACATGGTCAAGTTGGTCGAGCAAGTCCTCTGGCAGCTGCTGATCCAGTGGCACGTCAGTGTAGTTGAGGTTATCAAACCAGTTTGACTTGCCGCCACTCCATTCAATGTTGTAGGGCCATGGCGCCACACTACTATACTCTTCGTGTGGAATCTCTGTTCTCACCATATTCCCCTGAATCTCGACGAAACTGACCAAGCCCCACACTATTGTCGCGATTATGAATATCGAGCCCAGAAGTGTTGAGATGCCCATCTTCTTGCGGGAGATAGTCCTTGCGGCAGTCACGCGACAATCACTCCGTTATCTGGCGGGCCGTGTAGTGGGCTTCAGACCATGCCATGCAGCACTCCGGGTCTGAGGATTAAAGGATTTCTCGTAGGTCGCACTTCGATAATCCGACAACGTAGGGAAATCACTACATGAATGATACGAAAGGCCTATCATGAAGACCACATGCAATCTTGTCGATGATGCAACCAGACAGTGAGAGCCTTATCGATGCCTATGTGCGAGGCGTCTTCGCTGCGAATCAGGAGGGCGCTCATACCTACGATCACACAAGACGTGTGTATAGAATCGCACTTGAGATTGGACGGGCACTTGGTGCAAACCTCAGAGTACTTGGCGCCGCAGCACTACTCCACGATATCGGTAGAATGAAGGAAAAGGAGCTGGGCATATCGCACGCGGTCCTATCAGGCCAGATGGGGCGGGAAGCGCTGAAACGAGCGGGCTATACAGATGAGGAGGTCGAGGAGATAGTAGAGGCCATTCGCACGCATAGATTCAGTGAAGGCCTTGTGCCCACGACACTTGAGGGTAAGATCCTGAGTGATGCCGACAAACTGGATGCGATCGGAGCGATTGGCGTGTACAGAGCCATTGCACAGTCGGTCGTCAATAGTAGGGGGCCCGAGGGGTTTCTGAAGCATGCGGACGAAAAGCTGCTTCGCCTCAAGGACCTAATGTTTACAGAACCAGCAAGAGAACTCGCCCAGGAACGGCACAGGCTGCTGAGCGCGTTTGTAGAGCAGCTCCGACAAGAGATCAGTGAAGCTTAGTTATTGTCAGCCGCCAACAAGAGCTCAAGATACGATTCGCGTATCGAGTCTTCGGGATTCAGACCCAGTTCTTGAGCCACCTTGAATATTTGCTCCCGCGCAGGCGTTACCTGTTCATTCGAACCCACATCGACCTCGAACTCCACAAAAACACCGAGGTCTTCTACACGGTCGATACAAATCTCCATATTTCCAAGTTGAAAGATGCTCCTGCGCTTACGGACCTCACGAACGAGCTCGAAACCCAGATGAGAGAGGATTGAGCATACAGCAGTGAAACTGGTCAGTCGAGTCGACACCTCCACCCGAGTCTTGCTTACTGGATCAATCTTGGGGCCCTTGTAGGTCAGTTCGAACACCTCCCGAGCAAGAGCTGTGGCAGACTCCTCCACAATCTTGTGTCTCACTCGCAGTGCCTCGTCTGTCGAGGAGAAGTCCCTGCAGGGATGATTGTAGTAGGAGTCAACGTGAACCTCAATGCGGCGAAACTCTGCATGGGCACTCAGTAGCTTCTCAGCAAGCGGCTCCCCGGCGTCAATAGGAATCTTGACTTCGACTTCAAACAAGATTCTCACCAACGGTGATCGCTGCCCAGCCACACGTTAGATGTTTCTATTGAAGACGCCATTCGCCACAAGTCACATATCTTGTATCACATCTTCATTCCCGGATACAATGACGCATCTATACTCCACAATCAGGTGTTCGAAGTGCGGTCGGGAATACACCATCGATGATGTTCCACCAAATGATGGATGTGGGGGCCGGATAGAGTTCTTACTAGATGTCGAGGCGGCGAGGGAGATCATCACAAGAGAGAGTTTCAGAAGAGCGGCAACAGGACTATGGCGATATGCGGACTTGATGCCAATCACGGATAATAGGGCCGTAGTGACCTTGGGGGAGGGAAACACACCATTCCTCAGAGCCGAGCGCCTTGGAGAGCTGATGGGTCTCAGACATCTCTACCTCAAGAATGAAACCGTCAACCCAACGGGGTCCTTTAAAGACAGACCCATCTGCGTGGGAGTTATCCGTGCCATGCAGGACAAGTCTCATACTGTTGTCGCGGCATCGTCGGGAAATGCGGCGGCATCAATGGCCGCGTATGCAGCAAGGACCGGCCTTCGTGCCGTGGTGTTCGTTCCCAGTACCGTGCCCTCAGGAAAGCTTGTGCAGCTACTTGTATTGGGCGCCAATGTCTTCAGAGTGCAGGAGGAGGAAAAAGGAGTGGATCCGACCACCCAGCTTCTCTGGGATGTCAATGGCATGGCGGGATGGGCCCCTGTTCCCTCATTTGGGCCATTCAATGGATTCCAGTTTGAAGGGACAAAGTCTCTAGGATATGAGATTGCTGAGGACATGCGCTGGCAGACTCCAGACTGGATTCTGTTTCCCACCGGTTCAGGGGGACTATTGGCAGGAACGATGAAGGGCTTCATGGAGTTTGAGCAAATTGGACTCATTGACGAGATGCCCCGACCAGTTGTTGTTCAACCTGAGGGATGTGCTCCTGTTGTGCGGGCTCACCTTGATTCATTGACGGATCAGATTGAACCTTGGGGCCCCACCTCTACGATCTGCGGAGGACTTGCAGACCCCACACCATGGGACGGCGATGCGGCCCTGTGGTATCTTAGGTGCACTAATGGAGAGGCGGTATCAGTATCCGACGAAGAGGTTCTGAGATGGCTTGTCCAGCTAGCAAGACATGAGGGAGTATTTGCAGAACCGAGCGGAGTTGCAGCACTGGCAGGTCTGATTCAGTTAGTGAACGACGGCGTGATTGATAGCAGTGATACCGTCGTTGTGCCGGTGACGGGTAGTGGCTTCAAGGACATAGGCGCAGCCAAGACCCAGCTCGTTGAAGCACCCATCATTCCACCCAGTAAGGACATCCTGCTCAGGTTCTTGGAAAACAAGAGTGATGACAGATGATTGACGACAATGAACGGAGATTCATGGACGAGGCCATCATGGAGGCACGAATAGGTGCTGACGAAGGGGGAATACCAATCGGAGCCGTGCTCGTGATAGACGATAAGATAGTAGGAAGAGGCCACAACCAACGAGTACAGAGAAACAGCGTCATTCTTCATGCCGAGATGGATTGTCTTGAGAGTGCGGGTCGGCTCTCAAGTAGTGAGTATAGGAGAGCTACGCCATACACTACGCTCTCCCCCTGTGATATGTGCAGTGGGGCAGTCCTACTCTATGGAATCCCATGTGTCGTGATAGGGGAGAATCAGAACTTCCGAGGGCCAGAGGAATACCTTCGTGAACGGGGCGTGACCACAGTCGTACTCAATCATGCCGACTGCATCGAGATGATGCGTCAGTTCATCAAGGAGAATCCAAGTCTGTGGAATGAGGACATAGGTGGATGAGGTGGGAGCCGCATGATGCCACGCAAGGAACTGCGGGAACGTGCGAGGTCGTTGGCCAAGAAATACGGATACCTGCAATACATGATTGAGAGGTATCTTGCCCTCTGGGGAGAGGAGGAAACCTTGCAGTTCCTCGAGACCTGCGAGAGGCCCGTGAGAACGGCAATCAGAATCAATACGCTAAAGAGCCCGATACGAACCGTGGTGGAACGGCTTGAGGACAAGGGGGTCAGCCTTGAGCAGATTCCTTGGGTGCCGGAGGGATATTGGGCCGACTTTGGTGGAATGTCACCTGGTGCATTGACCGAACATATGCTGGGACTCTATTATGTACAGGGAGTCCCGTCGATGACCGTAACACGTGTTCTCGATCCAAAGCCAGGAGATGTGATTATGGATCTGGCAGCGGCACCGGGTGGAAAGACCACACACGCAGCACAGTTGATGAACAATCAGGGAGTCATTCTTGCAATAGAGCAGGACAGGCAACGTCTTGCAAGTCTAGAGAGTAATGTCTACAGATGCGGCGCAGACAACATCATAATACTTCGTGGGGATTCGAGAAAGGCGCAGACAATTGGGATTTGCCCCAACAAGATCCTATTGGATGCACCGTGTTCTGGTGAGGGCCTTCTTCCAGTTGATCCTTCACGGAAGACAAGCAAGAGCATGGCGGACATCAGGTTCTGCGCTACGCGGGAAATCGAGCTTCTAGAAACTGCAGTCAATGTATTGATTCCAGGTGGGATCATGGTCTATTCGACCTGCTCCATTGCGCCTGAAGAAGGTGAATACGTCATCGATGATGTGTTGCGCAGGCACCCGGAGATACATGTCGTGCCCATCGAGATGGAGTTCGGCTCACCAGGCTACACGAAGCCATACGGTGTGGAGATGGACAGTTCGTTGGTTCTTGCTCGGCGTTTCCTCCCTCACCTTCACGAAACCGAGGGCTTCTTCATCTGTAGACTTGAGAAGGAGGATGAGGAAACATGAGTGTGCGACTTGTCGACCCGATGGACTGGGAGCCAATCAAGGAGCAGATAGATTCGGACTTTGGTGAGAATGTGCTCCAGAAACTTGTGGGAGATCTCGCACCGGTGAGTATCCCGAGGGGAAATACAGTTTCATTCTATCTGGTTCCGACTGGGTGGATTGAATACCTTCAACGGGGGTTCGGTGACTTCACACCTTCGTCCATGGGCATCTGGCTTGGAGATATGTCGAATAACAGGTTCAGAGTCAGCATTGCAGTCATAGAGAGGCTTGCCAGACTCACTGATAGAGAGCTTGTCGTTTCGAGGAGGGGAGCGGAGTCCTTCACGTACGGGAAGAGCATACTACGTGAGTCCGTGGTTCATCTCACACCGGGTCTAAAGCGTGGTCAGCGAGTCATTGTCAAGAATGAGCACGGCGACTGTCTTGGTCTTGCGGCCTTGTCCGTTGACGAGGCCCGCTTGGAGCGACTGGGACCTGAAAAGCTTGTGGCCAAGAACCTCGTGGACATCGGTTGGTTCATCAGAAGACTAGGTTAGACGAACATGTCCGAGGACCTGTCCTCAGACTCAATCGACTTTCTCATCTTCTCCAAGCGTTCAATCTCCTTGCTCTCCTCAAGCAGCTGGTCCACACTGGCATTTAGACCGTATACCTCATTGATCTTCTCAAGCATTGTCGCTGCAGAACGTGGATCGGGCCGACCACGTGTGGCATAGGTCAGAAGACCTAGCGCCGGATAGTCGCGCATCTCCAGCTCAGCAAGAAGCAACGCCAACGGTCCCGCTACAAAAAGACCCTCCTCCAAGAGGGGGATGGACCACTTATCGAGTAGGGGCTTGTAGGCCGTGGTTGGTACGCAACGCATATCATCGTCGTCTTCCTTAAAGCTGGCATCGAGACCACCGAGGAGAAGGACCTCGGAGAACTCGTTCTCTACAATCCATCGTGCGACTCGGTCTATGAATTGCCACTGCTCCGACTGGTGTGGTTGAAAGCGCGGAACGAGAAAGACAAAGCTCTCGTACGCGTAGAGTTCAAACGGCAAGACTAGACGTTCATTCTCCATTGACACAAACAGGGGCAGCATGTCGCTCTTGATGAATCCGACTCTGCGGGCCTCCAGTGCCCGGGTCAGATGGGCGGTGCTGAGGAAACCGACTTCGCCCAGTCCGTGAAATCCGCATATGAAGGTGGAGCCCGGTGCGACCTTGAATCCGTCTTTGAGTATTATCTCGAAGCCCGAGTCCCTTGTTGCTACGAAGGCCATCTCATTCATACCTCAATCGAAGACGAGATGCACTGCTCTTGATTCTCGTCGGAGAGCGCTCGAATCAATCCCTTTTGTACCTGTGTATGTGTCAAAGTAATAGCTTCATGTGGTCACCACACCTCCGTGAGTGATATCACGTTTTGCGCAACAGGCCCGAAAGACTGATACACAACGGTGTCAATCTGAAACCGCTGTGGCTTGCATAGACAGGGAGCTGAAGTCTTGAGCACGCTCAAGGAACTGGAATACGAACAAGTTTCCCCACGCCTCCTCGAGATTCTGAGGCGAGAGGGATACGTCAGTCTGACACAGTTCCAGATAGATGCCCTTGCAGCTGGCATGATGAGGGGCGACAACCTTCTTCTTGTGACCTATGACTACGACGAAGCGTATGAGGTTGCAGAGATTGCCGTTCTGAATACGCTGGCTGCAGACTTTCGCGCCCGTGCAATCATTGTCTGTCCAAACCGCCACTTGGTAGAGAAACGGCTCAAGTCGCTGAGACCAAAGTGTCGTAGACTCGGGGTTGAAACTACGGTCATCGTTAGACGCCGGACTGCCGCTAGAGGCCAGCTCAAGGCAGAGCGTCTGATTGTCGCGTCGTTCCACTCACTAAGCATCATTCTGCGTAGCCATCCTGAGATTCTGAATGATGTCAGATGTGTGCTCATAGAACGGTTGGATCTCATTGGAGAGCCTGAGCTCGGAGCCCGTCTCGAAACGGCCATAGTCACAATGATGGGACAAGATGACTCAGTCCAATGTTTGGGCATCTTGCCCCCGGTCGCCGACCTGGATGACTTGAGCTCTTGGTTAAGGTCGAAGATTGTGACAGACAAGAAGTCAGAGGTGCGGCGGATATTCAGCGTGAAGGTATTCCCGAGCGTGGAAGAATCGCTGACTGATCTGACTGAATTCGTTCATTACAAGCACGGCCAGACAATAATACTTGCCTCCAACATAGAGGCCTGTGAAGCTCTAGCTCTAGCGCTCTCAGGACTTGAGGGATCCAAGGACACTACGCTTGACTTGAGGTTGACACCAGAACAGCGAGATCGGCTACTGGAGCTTGTCGATATTGTGGGATCGTCTTTTCGTGAGTGCGGGTTGACTCAGAGGCTAGTGGCAACACTGAGGAGGGGCGTTGCGTTTCTGCATGAGGGGATTCCGAGGGCCCAGAGAAGGGAGGTGTCGGCCGCATGGGAGGAGGGAGTAATTCCCGTGCTGGTTATGCCCACCAGATTTGCAATCGCAAGTGGTCTCAGGGCGACGGTGGTCTTTGTGATGGGGGTGTTCATGCAGACAATAGGATGCGACCTGTCAAATGACGACTCCATAAAGATGCTCACAGAATGGCAACTCTCAGAGGTGTTATACTCTGCAGGCCGAACCGGCATGGACACGGAGGGTTTCGGCATAGTCGTTGTGGACAGCCAGATTGAACGACAACGTGTTCTCGACAAGTTCTTCATCAGAGGAACCGATGGCGAACTCCGACCTCGGCTTGGCGAAGTTGACAGCTCCATGGACGACCCTGAGAACGCTCAAGACCTTGTCCTCAGCCAGATGTGTGGACAGCAGGAAGAAACCACAAATCCCTTTGCAGTTCTTGACAAGACCTATTGGGCAGCAAGCCATCGAGTAACAGACGTACGTAAGGGAATGGAGCCAGGTGAGGATATTCAGGCCGAGATTCTAATCACACTTCGGGCGACCAACTCTACCATCAAGCGAGCAGAAAGCATACCGGACTCAAGCGTTAGGCTCGTGTCAGTCACGCCCACAAAGATAGAGGGCCTAGTTAGAAGCGGCAGCAGAGAGATCTGGCATTATGTCACGCTCAGATCAACAGAGGGCGTGTCTTGCTCTTGCGAGTCGTGGAAGTTCCAAGGAATAAGCAAACACCGACTCTGCAAGCATCTTGTGAAGTTTGCGAACTTTGCACTCAGACAGGAGGAAACACGGCCCTATGCAGCCTCAGTCATCCAGCAGGCCCTGAGAGGTCTGAGTATCCTCGACGAACTTGAGCGTGAGGGGCTTGTCACACGGAGGGGGGCTGAGGCCCGATGCACGAGTACCGGAAGGAATGTCGTGTTACTGGGAGTTCCAGTGCCAGATGCGAAGAGAGTGCTAAGAGCAATTCGTCAACGGAGAAGACGCCTGTCAAGGATACTTATCGACACTGTGGTTGCCCGGACTGGATTTCCGGAGAGCATAGTCAGGCAGACTGTACATAGGCTGCCAGCCGAGAGCACAGAGGCCATAGTTCACGAGGAAGACATGCCGGGACTCGTCGAGAACATTGTGGATGAGGTCTACTATGTCAATACCATCTTGCTAGGACTAATGAGTGGAGAAGCACGGAGAGGTCTGAACAAAGAGGCACTCTCATTACAACATGCCCTGAACAAGATGCTGACGCAGGAAGTCGACTAGCCGAGATGCCTGTCTGTGAAGGTTTTTTAGGGCGTGACCTTGCCGGGCGGGCGTAGCTCCAGCAGCCGCAGGTGGATTATGATGAAGTTGTTTGAACATGAGGCAAAGGATATCTTCCGTAACTTCGGTATGCCAACTCCTCCTGGGGGTGTTGCTAGAACACCGGAGGAGGCGAAGAAACGAGCCGAGGAGATTGGCAAACCTGTTGTTGTCAAGGCGCAGGTATTGACAGGAAAGAGAGGAAAGGCTGGCGGCGTCAAATTCGCAGACACCCCAGAGGAGGCTGCCAAGGTCGCTGAGCAAATCCTGATGATGCGGATAAATGACCTTCCAGTCGAGGCCGTGCTCGTCGAAGAGAAGCTGGATATCGCTCAGGAAATCTACGCCGGAATCACCATCGACCGCAACGAGAGAAAGTATGTTGTGATAGGTAGTTCTGCAGGAGGGATGTCAATAGAGGAGCTGGCCGCCGAACAGCCTGAGAAAATCATCAAGAGATACGTAGAGCCGTTCTTGGGCTTCCAGCCCTTCGAGGCCCGAGAGATGACGATTGCCATGGGCTTCAAGGGGAAAGATATCTCCAAGCTCGCAAGCTTCTTCCTCAAACTATGGAAGATTGTGGAGGCATACGATGTCGAACTTACTGAGATCAACCCGCTCATTCTGACAAAGGATGGCAGATTCCTCGCAGCCGACGCGAGGCTCAACATTGACGATAATGCGCTGTATAGACACAAGGATCTCATTGAGAAACTGAAGCGCGAGCCTGTTGAGCAGAACGAACGAGAGAGAAGGGCCTCGGAGGAGGGCATGGCATACGTAGAACTTGACGGTGATATTGCTTGTATCTGCAACGGTGCTGGGCTCACCATGGCCACATTGGATGCTGTGGCACTCCATGGTGGCAGGGCCAGTACATTTCTTGATCTGGGGGGCGGCGCCGATGCAGAGAGGGTGGAAAAGGGAATCGAGATTGCCCTGATGTATCCGAAGGTCAAGGCCATCCTGATAAACATCATGGGAGGAATCACACGATGCGACGAAGTGGCCAAGGGCATTGTTGCAGCCCGCAAGGAGAAGGGCATTGATGTCCCAATGGTGATTAGGATGGTCGGCACCAACGAGGAGGAGGGACAGAAGATCCTCAACGAGGCAGGAATACCGTTTCTGAGCACAATGGAAGAGGCCGCATCGAAGGTCGTTGAGCTGGTCAAGGAGGTGTCATGAGATGGCGGTACTTGTGGATAAGGACACACGTGTCATAATTCAGGGAATTACAGGCTCGCAGGGAACGTTTCACTCGGCAGCAATGAAAGAATACGGCACACGGGTTGTTGCCGGAGTGACGCCGGGAAAGGGTGGCACAGAGGTCAATGGAGTTCCTGTGTACGATAGCGTGAAAGAGGCAAGAGATGCACATGATGCCACTGCGTCAGTAATCTTTGTTCCTGCACCTTTCGCCGGAGATGCGGCACTGGAGGCGATTGCAGCCAACCTCAACCCCGTAGTCATCATTACAGAGCACGTCCCTGTGCGAGATGAGATGCGAGTCATTCACGCGGCGGCGGCAAAGGGAACGACGATAATCGGTCCAAATACGCCTGGAATCATCACCCCTGGAGCAAGACAGAAGCTCGGGATAATGCCGGGTCACGTATTTGCGGATGGCCCTGTTGCACTCATGTCAAGAAGCGGCACGCTCACCTATGAGATCGCTGCGGGAATGACCAATGCGGGAATTGGAATCACGACCGCCATCGGTCTGGGAGGCGACCCATGTGTGGGACTGACAACAGTTGAGGCGGTACGCCTCTTTGAGAAGGATCCCGTCACCAAGGCCATGGTGATTGTGGGTGAAATCGGAGGCGACGCTGAGGAACGCGCTGCGGCATACATAAAGGAGTACGTGGACATTCCGGTTGTTGGGTTCATCGCTGGAAGAACCGCTCCGCCCGGCAAGAGGATGGGTCATGCCGGAGCAATCATCAGTGGTAGCTCTGGTACTGCAGCAGCGAAGATCAAGGCCCTGAACGATGCGGGAGTCCCCGTGGCGGAGAAGCCCAGCGACGTGGCGAGGCTCTTGAAGGAGATGCTGTAGACGCGGATTCCCGGCCAGGTGGTTTACAGCGATAGTTTTTTAACAACACCTGGCTGGGAAACCTGAGCGGGCCTGACGTAAGACCCTATCGTCCGCATAGAGCATGAAGAGGTCACATTGATGCCAGTTGCAGACATTGAGAAGCGAAGACTTGCACAGCACTATCTGCTCTACAAGTCGGTATGCCGGTACTGTGGAGCAACGAATCCTCTCAATGCCAAGAAGTGCAGGAAGTGTAAGAACAAGGACCTCAGACCGAAGAGGCGGTCGAAGAAGTAATAGGGTCGTCGGGCACATGCGATGTGGGAATGGGCCGGTGATCTAGTTGGCTATGATGCCGCCTTCACACGGCGGATATCGAGAGTTCGAACAGGTGGGGATGCGTCCCCCTTGGAACAGGTCTCTCCCGGCCCACCATTCCAGAGCCTAAAGAACATGACCAGAGGCCCAGCCAATGCCAAGACAGATCTACGATGTCGACAAGTTCCTTGAAATGAGCGAGAACGCAGTGGAATGCCGTGTGAAACGTGGCGGCGACAAGGTCAAACTCAAGCTGCGAACGAAGAAATACCTCTATACACTTGTCCTCGAGCCACAAGAGGCCGAGGCCGTCATCCAGCGTGTGAAGTGCCAAGTCGTAGAGGCTAGGCCTCAGACTGAGAGCGCCTAGACCTCGAACATTTCGTTAGTTTCAGGCACAACTGCTCGTCTTCCATTCTTCTTCAGCTTCTCAGCAAGTACGTCGCACGACTCCGATTCCCCATGGACTATGTAGAATAGTGGATCACCCGGAATGTTGAGAAGATGAGTCAACAGGCCTCGGGAGTCAGAGTGACTGCTAAGGTGATGATAGAATACATCGGCCTCCACATCAAAGGTTCTTCGCCCGACTGTGACCTTGCGTCTAGCGAGAAGCTCCGCGCCGGGGGTACCGGGAATCTGAAAGCTGACAAGAACGATTGAGTTGCGTTCGTCGTCGTGAACCATCTTGAAGTACGTATGAGAGGCTCCACCCTTCAGCATTCCAGCAGGTGAGATTATGATGCCACCTCGGCGAACTGCACGTACGCGATCGGTATGGTCCTCAATCACTCGAACACGACTCACAGCGCGTTCAAACGTGTGTGGGGACATGATGTATTGCGGATGACGCATGAGAATGTCGTTGACCTTCCTCGCGAGACCGTCGATATAGATAGGGTACTTTCGTGTGAAACCGTATCGCTCAAGGATGCACATTATCTCTTGGCTTCTACCAACAGCAAAGGCGGGAATCAAGACCACTCCGCCCCGGGCCATGGTCATCTCAATTGTTTCAATCAGCTCTTGCTCAATCTTCTCACGGGGGGGATTAATTCTGCGGGCATATGTGCTCTCCGTCACAACAATATCGTGCCTTGGTAGATTGTTCCGAGCACCTGGGTTCAACTGAGACTCAATCGCATTGAAGTCACCAGTAAAGAGAATGCGTTTGCCGTCTGCTCGGACTGACACCATTGCAGAACCCGGGATGTGACCGGCATTGAAGAGGGT
The DNA here is from genome assembly GCA_003662765.1 of Candidatus Thorarchaeota archaeon. Taxonomy (GTDB): domain Archaea; phylum Asgardarchaeota; class Thorarchaeia; order Thorarchaeales; family Thorarchaeaceae; genus B65-G9. The sequence goes on along the minus strand of QMYR01000033.1, from coordinate 5,541 downwards.
AATCTCAAACCTACGACCCAGCGGAATTGTTTCCTCGTAGGAGGTGGGCTCGCACTGGCGCTTGACGCGCATGATGTCTTTGCGAGAGAAAGGGACGCGTCCCTTGGATATTGTGTGCATATCCCGCAGTAATATGACGGACAAATCGCGGGTCGCGGGCGTGCAGAAGAGAGTCAAATCTGAGTCTCTGAGCAGAATGCGTGGAAGACCACCTGAGTGGTCAAGGTGCGCATGAGTGACGGCGATTCCTTGGAGACCGTCGGTAGAAATCATGTCTGGGAAGGCTGGGGGGTCTTGGAACTTTACACCATAGTCGACTAGCATGCTCTCGCTACCGTCTTCTACCAGAAAGCCAGAACGGCCTATTTCACGACAAGACCCCAAGAATGTCAATTGTGCCATCGGAGCAACTCCAGAGTGGAGGCGAGAGAAGTCTTAAGAAAAAGCTTTGTGAAGAGGAGGCGAGCTCTCAATGAAGGCCGTATATTCGGATTAGCTGAAAACGCGAGTCTCTAAGAAGCGAAACCGATATTAGACCGAGCGCATTACGAGAAGTAACAGATCAGCAGGCGGAGAGACTTCGGGTGACGGAGGAGAAACCTGGGAGCCAATCAGAAGACCAAGACATGGCGGAGTCAACCATACTCGTAGGATCAAAGAACGTGATGTCCTACGTCCTTGCCTGTAAGACTCTCTTCGACAAGGGTGCCAAGGAAGTCGTCATCAGAGCAAGAGGTCGACTCATCAGTCGCGCCGTTGACGTTGCAGAGATTACTCGTCACAGATTCATGCCCGATGTCGTGGTCAAAGACATCCAGATCGGCACAACAACTGTTCAGACTGACAAGGGTAGCGAGCTCAACGTGTCGACCATCGACATAGTGCTTGCAAGATAGAGAAGTTTCATATGCCTCTCGCCCGGAGCCTTGCCACCTGTTGGCGCTCACAGAGGCGAGGGCTACAATGAAACTGCCAGTCTGCATTATTGACTTAGAGTCAGATATACTCTGTCCCAGTTGTCAGGAGAAACTGGACACGGGGCAAATCAGCAACTTTGACATCGAGTTTTCCAGATGGTTGCTTCAGAAGTCCAAGGAGTATCCCGAGCTGGCCGACCTGCACCTCTTGCGAGCCGTACGTGTGGACGGTAGGCTCATACTCATTGTCAAGAAAAAGAGCCGCGATGTCTTGTTGGCATTGGAAGACCTCATGGAGGAGATTAGGGAACAGTACGGAGAGGTACTGATCCTAGAGGGGCCAGCAAAACTACGAACCATAGTTCGCAAACTGATAGCACCAGCAATCGAGGTGGGTATCAACAGCCTCTACCTGCCCGACGGTTTCAGAGAGAGTATAGTGGTTCTGCGCGAGGTGGATCGCGGGCGAATCCCGTACACCAAAGAGGAATTGCGACAGATAGTTTCTGCAGTCACTGGTGAAACCGTTCTGTTTGAGTACCAAGACGAGCGCGAGAAGAAAGAGGAAGAACAGGCTCCAGATGTGCTGGAGAAGAAGATTCAGGAGTTCACGCGGAAACGACGATGACCTTCGAAGAGTGCATCAGATTCGATTAATCGGGTGATTCTTCATCAGTTCTCGCATCACAACTGTGGCATAGGAACCCTTTCTGAGGGAGAACCGAACCACCAAGTCCCCCTCCACGCATTCGGTTGATAGGTCCAGCGGACTCATTGAAACCAGATGAAGACCTCCCGCTGAATCTAGGGCGGGTCTGTCGGGTTTTCTAAACTCCTGCAGTTCGATACCCTCATCACGCAGAATGGTATGAAGCAAGTCTGTCTGCCACGCGGGGGGCATCTTCGTCGCATAACCCGGAACAGGTGCCGCAAGACCGTACTCACCAGATTCTACCATTCGTGTCCGTTCCTCAAGGTTTCGCTCAGTCACATATAGCCATGAGTCACGACCAGTGTGAGTCCTATCAAGCTGAATCACGAAGTCCCCGGGCTCCGGAAACATAATTGAGGCCCCTCGCCGCATTCGTGCGCTGATTAGCCTGTTGAATAGATACGACTGATATGCATGAACAAAGATTGTCTGAACCTTTGGTGGAACTTGGGAGAACGCTCGTTTGTAGTCGCCGGGCCGTTTCATCAATTGCTTCATCACAGTCTGTTCATATCTAAGGTCCGGGGGAAACATGCCCAAGATTTCTTCATTAGGTTCCAGATTCTCCGCAAGACGCCTACGCGCCTCTGTCAGCTCAGGCGACTCGAACTCGCTCGTTGTTGTCAGCATCAGGCGCACAGCATCCTCAAAGTCGTTTCTGACAAGCGCCTTGCCAACCAAGTGAGTATACGGGCGTGTCACGCCAAAACGTTGGACACCAAAGTAGTTCAACAGAGGTCGTCGTGTGACCTTGCCCATCAAATGAGCCGCTGTTTCACAGTCCACAGCCATCTCCCGAAGCCGTACTGTGAATCGATTGCCCCATAGGTCCCCAATCTGGACCGCATGACGAGTATACCGAATATCGCGAATGTCGATTCGGGCAAGGCGAATTCTGCGAAGTTGATCCGCCGCGCGGGCTGGAACCGACATGAGCTGAACTGTGATGGCACGTTTATCCTTTAGACCTGCATAGCTCACGGCTTGGCGTGATATCTTTAGTTCTGCAGCCAGTATCGCTGCAACATCCATCGTTGAGAGAGCAGTCTTCTGGAGGACGAACGTCACGAACCTTGATTTGTCGCCTTCGATAGGACGCAGAGTTTCCTGTTCTGACGAATTGCGGGACCATGGTTGCACTGTAAGAACATGTCCGTCGGGGGTGATCTCCTCAACCACAAAGTCGTCCATGCGGCGCTTCAGCCGTCCGCCGACACCGTCGAAATCCGTAGAGTATAGCTCCATTCCGAACTGCCGTTCTAACGGGTGGCCGTCGCGCATCGTTGCCACTTCACAACAGCTTCAGATGGCCTGTGACCTTGTCTACCAACTCGGAGGGAGCAGGACCGATTCCTATGACTGTGAGAGTCCCAGGTGGCAGCTCAGTCAGTCCTGCATCTCGAATGAGAGCATGCGGAATCCGGTGAATGACTGCCAGACGCCTGAGCTCAAGCAGCTCTTCGGGTGAACCGACTCTCACAGCCACCTTCTTCTGGCCTTCTTGCATCCAAGCCTTCCACACATCCTGATGAGTGATTCGGGTCCGTTCAGCGGCACTGACCGCTCCATGTGCCACCTGCACGGCAATTTTGCCGCGGCTCATGCCCAAGTCTGTACGCACCGCAATGACCTGCTTGTACTTGAACGGACTGCCACTCATCGTAGGCCTCACATCCAATCATGTCCGAATCTGTGAGCCAAGGTCAGAGATAATAAGGCATACCATAGGTCATCTGTGGGAATGTTCCTTGGAGAATGACGTGGTCGTTATCGGCGCGGGCCCGGCAGGTCTGCTGGCAGCAAGAGAGGCAGCTCTGAGGGGCTGCAGTGTTCTCGTGCTTGAGGAACACAAGGAGGTGGGCCGACCCGATCACTGCGCAGGACTCCTTAGCACATCCGGGCTCGCAACATTGGGTCTACGGCCACCAAGCAGTGTTATCCAGAACCATGTGAAGGGAGCCAGGATCCACTCACCGTCGGGTCACAGTATTCTGATTGAGAGAGGACAACGAGAGGCCCTTGTGGTCGATCGCGCGCTCTTCGATCAGTGGCTTGCCGAGAGAGCAACCGATGCGGGAGCAGTAGTTCGAGTTGAGGCTCATGTGAGCAGACTTCTCAAAAGAGGCCGTGCTGTTGCAGGTGTTCGACTTCGGGACGGAACGGAGATGCCTTCACGCCTTGTGATAGATGGAGAAGGAAGCAGGGGTGTGTTGGTGAGAGAAGCGGGACTTCTCCCCGTACCCAAAAGAAACAGACTTCCAGCATATCAGGTGGAGGTCAGAGGAGCCAATGTAGACGAAGAAGTAGTGCAGATGTTCTATGGAAGAAGAGTCGCGCCGGGCTTCTTCGCATGGATAATCCCACTCGGTGACGGGCGAGCAAGAGTGGGCGTTGCTGCCAAGAGCCGTGCCAGACAGAGACTGCTTTGGGCAATGAAGCATCACCCTCCAATGAGAACCCGTCTGGAACAGGCGACAATTGAGCGGGGATATGGAGGCGTTGTCCTGGTCGGAATGCCAATTCCGAGGACTGTCACTCATGGAATGCTCGTTGTAGGTGACGCCGCAGGAATTGTCAAGGCCACTACGGGAGGGGGTGTGATTATCGGTGGTGGAGCGGCAATCATCGCAGGTCGTGTAGCAACGAAGGCCACAAGGTCTGCAGACCTCAGTCTCAAGACGTTGGCGGAGTACGAGCATTCTTGGCGAGCATTGTACATTCGTGACCTCCGCGCAATGTATGTTGTACAGCGTCTACTGGCAGCCCTTACGGACCGCGGCATGGACGAGCTTGTGGCAAGTGTGGACGAACTGGGTCTTGTGAGTGTCGTGCGACAATCGGGCGACATGGATCGGCAGGGACGAGTCATTGCGCAACTGCTCAGGAATCCCAAATCGTATCTCGCCGCACTACGTGCGATTGGTCATGTGAACTTGGCTCAGCTTTGAACAGGTTTTTAGGCGGCACGTATGCTTCACACCGTTGAGGCCAAGCAACATGACCCCCTCTTCACGATACATGATACTCGACACTGCACTTGCTCTTCTTGAGGGGGTGCCACTCTGCGACCGCTGCCTCGGGCGTCAGTTCGCTTGGCTCAGCACAGACAGCTCCAATCCCGAGCGTGGACGATCAATCAAGCTCCTTATGTCGATGGCGGCCGAACAGAACATCAAGTCTGGGAATGGAGATTGGGGAAAGAGAGTACTTGCGGTTCTTGCAGGCCACGGCATGTTTGAACCAGCCCGGAAACTGACCGAGAAATATGCTGTTGAGTATGAGCAATACGGGAAGTGCAGGCTATGTACACTCAATGGGCGCAGCATCTTCGAGATCATTCCCGATATCGTGGAGCGTGCCGCCCAAGAGCTTGAAACGATTGAGTTCAGTACATTTCTAGCGGGGAGCCGCCCCAATCCGCGTCTGGCAGACATGGAGGACGAGCTAAGGGCGAACTATCACATTCTCTATGGAGAAACCCTCAAGTCGGACTTCAATAGGGAATTCGGAAAGCAACTTCGGGCTAGACTTGGAAAGACACCTGAGTTCCAGCATCCAGACGTAGTTGTGATATACGATATGGTGGCAGACAAGATACAACTACAAATCAGTCCCATCTTTGTCTACGGGAGGTATAGAAAACTTCAGCGCGGCATTCCTCAGAGCAGATGGGACTGTAAGGCATGTGGTGGTAAGGGTTGTGAGAAGTGTGGCTGGACGGGGCGGCGCTATCCGGACTCCATTGCTGAGTATGTTGGAGAGCCTATGATGGAGGCTGCACGGGGAACGCAGTACAAGTTTCACGCCGCAGGACGGGAGGACATCGACGCGCTGATGCTTGGCAACGGCAGACCATTCGTCGTTGAAATCTCTCAACCCAAAGTACGGACACTTGACCTTGAGGCTGTGGCT
>QMYR01000032.1 GCA_003662765.1 Candidatus Thorarchaeota archaeon | reverse complement strand
TTCTTGAAGAGGGACCGAACTCTGTCACTCAATGTGCTCCTAGTGTGTCTTTGTGACCGTGACACATGCGACTCCTCGTGATTACTTGGTGTTGCTGAGTGCTATCTATCTTGTCATCAAGTAACAATCTTGGCTCACAATGCGCTTGCTAGAAACGGATTATCGAAAAGCCTTGTTCTACGAAGCTCAGGAGGTTGGTGTGACCATGGAGGGGGCCATCGAGTGAAACTCCAAGGCGCTCAGCAGCCTCAATGGCGGAGAACGTCGTAGAACAGGCTCGACATGCATGATTGATAATGCCATGTTCTAATGCCTTATCGAACAATGGCAGTTTGAAACTGCCGTCATCAAGAGCAATCAACAGCTTTGGTGCGGCACACTCTAGAACAACAGCCGTTTCATGACCGGACTCATGAAAGTGCAAAGCATTGAGAAGAATATGCATGAACTGCATCCGGTTGTCCTCTGTCGCGAGAAACATGAATCTCATGCTGTCTGCATTTTCCGACTTCGAATTTGACTGGGAGTGTTATCTCTGTAGTAGGTAATTGGTGCGGAGGGCGAGATTTGAACTCGCGAACTCCTACAAGACCAGATCCTAAGTCTGGCGCCTTTGACCTGGCTTGGCTACCTCCGCATGCAATCTAGAAGTATATACAGTCATGGCACTGGCAACAATACTCGGACGCTGTCAATCAGCTCGCCACATGGAACATTAAAACCGTTTTGGCCAGCGACTATTCTCTTACGTCCCAGATCTTGCTGCATCTTGGACAGCGATACGTCTTCCTGAATCCACCGCCACTCAGAAGTTCACGTTTGACGAGCGCGACATCGGTCGAACCACATCTTGGGCAAGTAACCTGAGCCATTGTTCACCGCACCAGTTTCAGGAGCGAATAGGGAGAATATCTAGTTTGCTATGCTGTAGGTTTCGATTGGAAATTCACCATGTCACAATCTTTTTATTAGCCTCGTAGGATGTCGCGAAGACCCCCGAGGCTGACCAATGGGAGAGTCTGTCATTCTCTGGACACATGTGATGTGTCCTGTGAGAGCGTGATGATAACATGTCTTCAAGAAGCAGACAGGCAGCGGCACGAACCCGTGATAAGTGGCGAGAGAAGGTCTGGTACCAGATTCTAGCACCAGACTACTTCGATAATAAGGAGATAGGACTGACGCCTGCCAGCGACCCCAGTCTACTGATTGGTAGAACGGTCCAACCCACGCTCTACGACCTGACAGGAAACTTTGATCAGATTCATGTGAAGCTGAGGTTCAAGATAGTCGATGTCGTTGGTCAGCAGGCTAAGACGGTCTTTCACGGGCATGAGTGGAGCTCTGATTACCTAAGGGGGCTCGTACGCAGAGGAACTTCAAGAATCGATTGGATTGGCCCCATACTCACGAAGGACGATTATCTGATGAGAATCTCTGTCATCGTCTTTACCATTACACGTGCAAAGACAAGCCAAGAGAAGGCCGTCAGAAAAGCGATTGAGAAGGTCATTCGTGCCCATGCGAAAAAGCACACTTTCGATGAGCTTGTACAGAAGGTTGTGCTAGGGGACCTTGCCGCGGAAGTCAGAGAGGAAGTCAAGGTCATACTTCCCATTCGCCAGTGCGAGATTCGCAAGAGCAAGGTGTTGAAGGGACCGGAAGAGGTCAAGGCCCGTCGTGCAAGACTGCGCCGTGGAGCCAAGTCATAGACATGCTTGAGAAGTCGAATGTTGCATGTCCCAGTCAACTTGTGCGAAGGTGCGTCCAGTTCATCTGAAAGAATATATGGTGCATCTAGACCAGTCCATTGACACCGGCACCTTGGAGGATAGCTATGCCCCCTAAAGACATGAACATCATTGTGTTCGGTTGTATGCAATGCATGTATGCGGCAGCAGACCTAGCAGGAACCATGAAGCTCCAGTATGATGTCAGTGCAAGAATAATCAGAATGCCATGCACAGCACGCCTGGACATCAACTTCATTCTGAAGGCTCTCCAAGAGGGGGCTGATGGGGTCCTCATTGTTGGATGTCATCCCGGTGACTGCGCCTACAAGACCGGAAACCTCGGAGCTGAGCGCCGGGTCAGATTTGCCAGAAGACTGATTGCACAGCTTGGCCTCAACGAGGACAGGGTGAAGATGGTATTCGTCAGTGCAGCCGAGGGCGACAAATTCGCGGCAGACGTTAACAGGTTCGCAGAGGAAATCAGGCAAATAGGGCCCAATCCAATCAGATTGTGATTGAGGTCATATGGGAATCAACATGGCCAATTGACAAAATAGAGTATGTTGGCGCCGAGGACGAGATTCGAACTCGCGAGCCACAAGGGCAACGGTTTTCGAGACCGTCTCCGTAACCACTTGGATACCTCGGCGCGACTCAGCGCCCGCACGGCGGGCGACTCCGTATTGTCTTTTCGTGACCGTGCGAATTTAACGTTAATGCTCGTGGAATGTCAGATCCCTTGTTTGGCGGCCTCAAGAGCGTGATTCATCACTATCCTCGCCGCTTGAACTAAACGATCAAGGGACTGCTGGGTTCTCGCACCCACGTAGAGACGAGCCTTCGGTTCGGTACCAGATACTCTGACAAGGACATACGACCCATCGGAGCACTCTACTCGGACGCCATCAACATTCAGAACACGTTCCACATTGCTCATTTCCTCGGGAAGCATACGAAGAACGTAATCCATGAAGGCAGGCTTGAGTTCATCTGGACAGGGAATGTGCTCACGCACCATTGGATAGGCAGGGATAGAGGCCATCAGACGCTGGCAACTCCCGCCTACCTCATCTATCATCTGGGCAATCCTCCCAGCCCCAACTATTCCGTCCATCCAATGGCCTAGGTCGCAGAAGATTGGCTTCCAAGGTTCAGAAGCAAAGACGATTTCGTCATGCAGGTCACTTGCCAATCGCTCTTGTAATGAGCCAAGTGGCATTCTGATGACACTCCCTCCAGCCTTGGCGACGACTTCATCAATGACACTTGAGGTGTCTATTGATACAACGACTGTTCCTGATCCCCTACGCTCCACCTCATCCTTGGCGAAGAGCGCGATTATTCGGTTCTGGTCAATGAAGTTGCCCCTCTCATCAATCACCGCAAGACGATCCCCGTCACCATCGTGGCACAATGCTGCTGCGACATCAAGATCACCTGCAAGACGCATCGTGTCCACGAGATTGCCTGGGGAGGGCTCGGCAGGCCGACCTGGAAAGTGGCCGTCGGGATGCGAGTTGACGGTCACGACTGAGAACCCCAATTGCTCAAGTAGGAGGGGGGTATACTCTGTGGCAGCCCCGTTTGCGAGGTCAATCAGTAGGCGGGTGCCATTACCTAGGCCTCCGCGCCTGAGAAGGAACTCTCTGGCACGCCGAAGATAGGCTTGCCGAGGATCTCCTTGAATAACACGACCCACCCCTTCCCACCTAGCCACCAAGAACCTGTGACCCCTGAGAAACTTCTCAATAATGACCTCTTCTGCCCTGACAAACTCTCTGCCGTCTACAAAGAACTTGAAACCATTGTCGGTGGGTGGATTGTGGCTGGCAGTGATTATGATGGAAACATCAATACTGCTAATCGTACTCTGACTGGCAACGGTCGGCATGGGCGCAACTCCGAGCAGCACCACGTCAACACCTGTTGATACAACGCCAGCGACAAATGCGTTTTGCAATATCGTGCGAGAGGTTCTCGCATCAGTACCTAGAGCCACACACCCCTGCCCATTGAGCATCGTTCCTAGAGACTTCCCGAGATCCATCGCAAATGATGGAGTGACTCGCTCTAGGGGACCTCTGATACCCGACGTTCCAAATATCTTCGATTCGGAGGCCATTATTCCACATCCTTCGTGGTTGGGGGTGTACTTCTTTGCTCATGGAGCACACTTGAGCAGCAATTAGGTCTTCCGAAACATAGCATACATTATTCTTGAGGGAGCGCAAGGTCAACGATGTCCTTTGCCGCCTCACCAATCTTCTGCAGGCTATCAATGACAAGGAGATGCGCTTGCGATGATGGGGAGGGGTTCTTGATTAGCATCTCACGCAATCGAGCCGCATCTCTCTGTAGACCTTTCTCCGCTTCCATGACCCAAGAAACCTTCTCCGGCTCAAACTTGAACAAGTTTGCCACAGAACCGGTTAGCATTTCTCTCACACGTTCGGCAAGGGGGTCAATACGGTTCACGAGAGATTGGTTCACAGGCTCACGGGTGTGAGAGGCAATGTCAACCGCCAAGTCAGCGATTCGCTCTATATATTGAACTGCAAGTCGGAAGTCCAGCGCCTCCACCGGTTTGATGTTCATCTTTTCGGAGATGCTGGGATACTGTATCGCAGACCTGAGCTCACGCACTATTAGAAAGAACAGTCTGTCAACTTCCTCATCGCGTTGCTGAACCTCTTCTGCCAGCACCTTGTTGCCTGTGTAGTATGCGGTAAGTGCGTCCTTCAACATACGAGTCGCAATGAGATTCATTCGTTTCATGGCCTTGTTGACAGGGATCGTAGAGGGATCCACAAGACACTGAACCACCAGCTCATAATCGTTCTCGTCAGTGACCTCCAAGGCAACGAATCTCTTGATTATCATCGTGAGCTCTTCACGTTGCGAGTTTGTGATGGGGGTTTCACTGACGATGCGTATCTCGTCAAACCCGAGGAGGTACTTGCTCGTTATGCTCCATCTCAGATTCGAGTGAATACTAACTGTTGTGGTTCGTCGTTCACCAGCCTTCGGAAGCCTTGGATCGATAATCAGACAACCGTCCTCTCGTTCTGAAACTACAACCGGATCGCCCTTCTTCAGACTTTGACGCACTACCCACTCCTTAGGGAGGATTATCAGAAAGGAGCTTCCATCCTTTCCACCAGTCTGCTGAAGTCGCCTGATGTTCATTCTCGAAGCCGCCTTATGTATGAGTATCATAGACCGGCCAGTCGCTTATTACGGTTAGGCTTGAGCTGTGCTCAAGGCTAGGTTTAAAGCAATGGCTGCAGGAAACACACCGATGATTCGTTGAAACCCACACTTCGAAGGTCTATCTTGCAGCGGTTCCTTGGACTGGGACTTCAAATTGCACCAGATGCCCTAGACCTGATAATCAACACCGGTGAGCCGACCGCTGTAGTAGACAGAATCATTGCAGCACGCATCGATCCAACAGCTGTGCCTGTGATATCTAGACAGTATGTTGAAACGCTGCTTGGCGGGAAAGACAACACGACCTCTAGTACGGGCCTCCAAGAAACTGTTGTTGTTGAGAGGAGACCAGACGAAATAGTATCACATGAGGCAGGAAATTACGAGAAACCCAAGACATGGGCGCTTGATGTTATTCAATCTCCAACACTAGATGCTGTTGGTTCGGAGGGGACCGTGCAAGATTTCCACGCACTGTTCATGGACAGATTCAATCGAATCAGGAGAATGTTCGTGACTCGTGTTGACACACAAGGAGCGATACGCATTGAGGATGCAGTGGCACGTAAGAAATTTGCACGACGAGCCAGTTTGATGGGTCGACGTGACAGACGTGCAGAAAAGCCGCCAGCCACCAAGATCATCGGCATGGTCAGAAACAAAAGTGTGTCCCGCTCACGAAACATCATCGTTGAACTGGAGGATCCGAGTGGAACTATCACCTGTGTCATCCCCTCAGGGAGAAGTGACATTGATGGACAGAGTCTAGTTAGAAGGGGTAATGGGCTTCTTCTCGATGAAGTCGTTTGTATCTCAGGCATAATAGATAGAGATGGACGGTTAATAGCTGATGATGTAATATACCCCGACATTCCTGTTGCCCGTGAGCCTGGACGGGCGGAAAGGGAGGTATACGCTGCATTCATTTCCGACATTCATTGCGGGAGCAATGAGTTTCTAGAGGACGAGTTCGAACGATTTGTCAGGTGGATGGCAGGTCATGATGTTGAACCAGAGGATAAGAAAATGGTCCCCAAGATTGAGTACCTGTTCATTGCAGGCGACTTGTGTGACGGGGTAGGCGTCTATCCCGACCAAGAGAAGGACCTTCTAATAGACAGTGTGCATGAGCAGTATTCGCTTCTAGCCCATTATCTCGCCAAGCTTCCCGCGAGAGTGAAGATTATCACAATACCAGGCAACCATGATGCGTGCAGACAGGCATTGCCCAAACCTCCAATCCCAGAGTACTTTGCAGATGCGTTGTACAAGCTTGGTAACAGAATACTCATGCTCGGAGACCCGAGCTACGTATTGGTAGAGGGCGTCACCGTTCTTCTTACACACGGGGATTCACTAGACGATCTTGTGACACAATTGCCGGGGGCTTCGTACAAGAGCCCGGCCATACCAATGATAGAACTACTACGGAAGCGTCATCTTGCACCGCTGTACGGAGGCAAGACCGAGCTGGCTCCATTGTCACGCGACTGGCTCGTTATCGACCGAATCCCCGATATTGTTCATTTCGGACATGCACATCACAATGCAGTTGACAACTATCGAGGAGTCCAGATAATAAACTCGGGCACATTTCAAGCCCAGACTGACTTCATGCGGAAGCAAGGTGTTGTCCCCACACCGGGGATTGTAACCATAGTCAACCTGAAGACGGGAGCTCCTGTTGTGAGGATGTTCTACGACTTCTCTGAGATAAATGGTCCTAGTTAGTGTAGGCAGGCTTGGTGCCCGACCTTCTCTTGCTACGATGAAAAACTGTCAATAGGTCATCAATGGTGTATCGATAGAGGGTTAGGGCCAAGGGCATCAGTACCATCATGGATGACACTATTGTGATTACCATGAGGCCCGGTGCAGAAGGCGGGGTGTCAGGGCCCTGAATACCCGATGCAGCCCCTACCTTAAAACACTCGTTGAAGAAATTGATCAGAGTATGTGTTGTAATTGTGCCGATGAGCGTGGCAGACTTCGAGAATCTAACATAGTATATGCAGAAGAACAGACCCAAGATTGCAGAAAGAACCACTGAAATCAGTACCTCGGTAATCAAGGCCACTCCAGTCAGACCGTTAGCGAAGGGCCAACAGATATGCCAAACCCCAAAGACTGCGGAAGAGTATATCATTGCACGTCCCGTGGTAGTACGTGTGTTAATGCCGTGAAAGAGGATACCTCTGAACAGTGTTTCCTCCATTACTGCATTTGTGAAGAAAAAGAGAAATTGGTACCAGAGTGTGTCAAGAAATACCACTCTCAGTGTCAGCTCGTAATCATGATTCACGAGTATCCGATACAGAACAGCAGGCAGAATCACGCCAGATAGGTAGAATGTAAGAGCAATCACAGTCCCAAGCAGTATATGTCCCCGAAAGTTCCTCTGCGAGAGTCCTAGGACCGTTGGAATCTCAGACGGGCGGTACCGCCAGAAGAGTACAAGGAGGATTAGCAGTGGAAATACCTTCGACGGGAAGATATTGATAACTGTACCTCCCAGACCCAAGACAAAGATGTCCGTGATACGCCACAGAACCCCGATTCCAAGTATCAGGAGGGACAAGTGAAAAAGGTCGGCGTTTGCCGCCCGGCCAGCCAGACCAAGTTGCTCGGAGGATTGATCGCATGTGACTGTTTCAACCATCATGTGCACACTCCCAACATACCAGCGAGCTAGTTGCAATCTCGCCCGCTGATTCGACTCTCGTAGAAACTCGTGAGTCCTCATGCCAAGGATTGATCAGAGCAAGGGCCGCGAGTACTGTTCCAACCATTGTGCTAAGGCTGTTGACCATGACGTTTGTTGCCGCAACTTGACCGATAGACCCGATGAGAAGAGAGAGTATCATCAGATCGCTTCGGACCTCTTTCAAGCGATGGGTCCTCCAAGTGACAACAAAGGTAGCAATCAAAGGGACATCTGCAACTAAGAGCAGGGGGACACACAATGACAATACTGTGGGCTCGTCAGGCGCAAGAGCAACGACCGCAACCCAGTATAGGGCGATGCCGATTACGATTCTCCCATGATGGCGTTTGATACTGGGAAGCCATATGTGAAGCAACATTGCGACAACAGGCAGCAGCGACCCCAAGATAATCATTGCACGAATCTTGAATAAGAATAGAAACATTGGAAGAAGTCCCAATATTGGGAGAAGACGCACCGCACTGTTGATTGCCTGTGCAACAAAAGTAACACCGAACACTAGTGGAAGATCTGAGAAGAGACGATGCGGTTGTCGTTTCCATAGTAGTACAAGATACATGCCACTCATGAGAGAAACGAGAACCACGGCAGCGACTGCAAGTACATACCAATAATGTGGTGTTTGCATCACAACAACCCCCATGGTTACAGAGATGCCTGAGTCAGGAGATTGGCACGCATTGCACTCTCGAACAAGAATCGAAACGCCTCGAGAATATTAACACCCTCTTTGGCAATCGTTTCGAAGACTGGTACTGCCAATGGCAAGTTCAGTTGCTCCCGCAACTCGTCTTCATGAATCGGATTAGGGATGTCCTGTTTGTTGAGAAGAATTACCACAGGGAGAATCCTATCTTGCTGGTCGATGAGAGAGAGTAGCTCTCGCCAACTCTCAGCATTTTCCCGAATCAGGTGGCGTTGCGAGTCTGCAACAAACACTATACCATCGGTACCAGCCATTACTACCTCGCGTGTGGCACGATAGAAGTCTTGGCCTGTAGCGGTCCATACATGCGCATTTATCGTCCACGCGCCAGCAATCGGTATGGAGATTATACCAAAATCGCAGAACATAGTTCGCCCCACGGTATTCTCAATCGATGTCAGTTGATCCAGACATCCCAATGCCGAAAAGAGCCACCTGACGGAGGTGGTCTTGCCACTCATCGCTGGCCCAAAGAACACGATCTTCAGTCCTATTGCACGGTTTCCATAGTCAACAATCATAGCGCTGCCTCCTGTCGTCATGCCCCCCACATGCTGTCTACCCATGCCCCCAAGCCCATCAGTGCACTACTGTTTACGCAGTCGGAAAAGTCCTCATGCCACTCGGCTTGGATGAATCGAATCATGTCAGACACCCCACCAATCGACCAGCCTATGGCCTCGAAGAGATTCCGTTCCGTCAACCGAGTGGGTGCTCCCACCTCCCGTGCCAAGCGGATTCTGGACAGAATTGTCACTGCGCGACGAGCCGCATGTACAAAGCCACTTACCTCTTCGTTGAACATGTCATGTGTAATCTTGACAGCTTCTTCATCGAGTTGTAGCAGAGCTTGAACGATGGCGGTGGGAACTTCCATCCCGCGTACAGACTTCTTGAGAAGGCGTCTAATTCTCTCAAGAGACTGTTTCTTGCGGGTCAATATCTTGTTGACAATATGCCGCTCAACCTGAAGCTTCCCAGTGGGAGGCCGTGCCGTATGAAACACTAGGTCTGAGGGCGACTTCACCCTCAAGACGCCATGGTTTCGTGACTGGTCGGTCAAGAGGTCGCGAAGCTTCTCAATCACGGATTCGTCAACCTCAAGCCCCAAGGCCCGCTTGCCCACAGTCACACCGATGATCCATCCGTTGAAGCTTCTCACCCGATCCAATGCGAGCCGAATATTGCTGCTCAGACAGCAGACCGTGGTGCGGGCGACTTCATAGTCATGACGCTCCTCCTCCCAAACAGCTGTAATCTCGTCCTCCGAGGTGAAGTCACGCCAGAACACCAGAGTGTGACGGTGAGGCGCCAGCATTGCGATACTGCTTACAAGATCATCAACGATTTCTGTGTCTTCGCCAACCACAATGAGGGGGAATCTGTTTAGAACCGCATGAAGCAGTACAGGGAAACGTGCTCCCATGAGTTCAATGAGAGTTAGGACTGAGTATGTCATGGCTCGCCCCCCGGTAGTAGTAGGTCGGACCCTGAGACCCCCATGAGAAGCAGCTCCCTCAGGTCATCGGGAATGATCGCACGGCTGGCAGACACCGATTCGAGAAGCCGTGATGCTTCAGTGATGTAGTGTTTCAGTAACAACCGCATCAGACCAAGCTTTTGCCCACCGTGTGTGACTTGCAGGCTGAAGACACCATTGGGAACCGAGTATATGAAGTGGCGGCCCGTTTCGGTTTCACACAGTACTCGCTCTAGCGAGCTATTCCGTAGAGTTCGTATAACCCGCTCTGATGCGTCATACAATGCAAAGGACATTGCCGCGAGGCGATCGTCGGTAAAACCGCCAAGCGAGATACGGATGCCGCCATTGAGGGCAAAGAACACCGACTCTGTATTGGGGATTGTATCAGAAATCTGACGCATTATGTTTCGTAGCGACAATGCCGTGGCGCGGTCTAGAGTGATAATTGGATATGACACATTCTGTTTCATTCCAGCCCCTTCGACAACCGCAAAACCTTGGAGTATTTTCTGGGTGTCATCTGGGCTGTATGAGCGCAACGGCGGGAGCTTTCCCTCAAGATGCTGACGAAGTAGGAAAGCGATTCGCGATAGGTTTTGTTTCATTTCGATGAGCAGTGCAGCCAAGTTGACTCGTGGGGCGGTGGTGACTGTGAGGAAGTAGTTTGGATAATTCGGGAGAGAGGCAAGAAAGACCTTCGAGGTTTCGCTCTCCATGAGGAGATACCTGAAGTTTCCGTGCACGAGACGTGCCACACCAAAAATGGCACATGTAGAGGATGCAACTGAGAACACCTCTTCCTTACTAAACCAGACGCCAGCACTTGCAACAGGAAGACCGTCCCTCTGCACCAGTACGACGTTCTCTACGCCGACTATCTCACGGATGTCTTGAAGTGTTTCGTTGAGTTCACCGGTCAAGCACTCAGCCCCATCTTCTTAATCTGAAGCATTGTGCCTTTGCAGTGTATTTAACCACCACATGAGTTGGTTGTGCCAGCGTGCCCTGCGCGTCCCGTCTGTACCGGCCACTCAGGAGATCACTTGCCGTTGACCGTAATTCGGACTATCTTGGACACCGTGTTTCTGTCGCCCAGCAACGGCACTAGGCTGTTGAACCTCAATCATGTTCGTCGCAGCGTTCATATTCGTGTGGAGTTCACTACGACAACTGTCAACAGAAGCACTCTCCGCGAGATGTGCACTTCCGGCATGTCTGACTTCTAACCAAATCACATGTGAATCTGTGCGGTGGATGGTGTTTCTTGAAATACTCTCCGGGCCGCACGCTCAACTACAGCTCTGTTCTCATCAGATGTGTACACGCGAATCACATCAAGGTATCCTTTCATCATTTCCGCAATATTGGAGAAGTCGGAGAGGTTGCGGCGCTGTTTCTCGCCCTCTACTATATCAAAGACCCTTATCTCCATTGGGTCTTCCTGATAGGGATTGTGAGGCACCGAAGGAAGAGTTGGGACATCCACGATCACTTCCTCTACTGGAAGCCCAGCATCATCTGCAATCTCCCTCTCCATACTGTGACGAACGTCACGAGTGGCAAGAACCTTCGAAACAAAACGATCGTCCGTGTGAAGTACCTTTTCGAATGCGCATTTATATAAGACACGTGAGTCAAGCCGGTTGACCATTCTCACGGCCTCGGCTGCGTCATCAGAGAGTGATGGATCGAGTTCCCGAATAGTGGAGACCAATGAGATGTCATCAAGAGCGAGGAACTCCTCGGGAGTGGAGAAACTCGTCAGCCCCAATGCAGTGTCAGCTGCGGTCATGAGCTTGACGAGCATGACCTCTACGCTCCGGACTGCTTTGTGGTAGTATACGTTCATGAACATCTCGTAGCGTGCCACTAGAAATGCTTCAAGAGTCCCACGTGCGGTAAGCGCGAACTCCATTGTGTAATTGTCACCCACTTCTACACTCTTAATCAGTCTGTCGCGGTCAATTAGGCCATAGCTCACTCCGCAGTAGAAGGAGTCACGAATCAAGTAGTCCATCTTGTCAACATCGATTTGCCCAGCCACAATCCCACTCAGGACTGCATCAACGTCCCTTTTCCTGCGGCCACGGACCAAGTCTGCGATTCGTGAACTGGACAAGCCACCATCCTCGATTATGTCACTCAGTTCGCTCTTTTTGATAATCCACTCGGTCACATCCTCGTGATTCATACCGCGATGTTCTACTAGTGCCTCTTCGAACACATGACTGAATGGTCCATGCCCAATGTCATGAAGTAGACCTGCCAATCTAATCTCCTGTAGCTCATCGGCCCCCAAGCCGATTTGAGGAAGAAGACGCTCCCCCATCTGCGACGCCAAGAACAGTGCGCCAATGCAATGACCAAAACGTGTATGTTCTGCTGTGGGATAAACAAAATGACCGCCAGACAGTTGTTTTATGCGTCGCAATCGCTGGTAGGGTTGAGAATCGATTATCTTCGTTTCTAACTCTGTCAGTCCAATGAAACCATGAATAGGGTCGTTAACTTCAATCTTGAAGTCCAAGATGCCACACCTCAACTTCACATGGTGGGGTTGAATGTTCTTAATGCGTGAATCAGTGCCTCCTCAGACTCTATCTCAGACACACATAGGGGCAGGTGAATGCTATCGGCAATCTTTACAGCCAACGGATCAAGTTCTCTAACTCCTTGGAGTATGACGACTGCAGGTTTTACGGCTGTGGACGTCCCGATTTGACTGGCCTTGATTGCCACCATCGGAGATCTTCCCGTTGTCACCTTCGTCAGCACTGCTGCGCGTTGTGTTGTACCTCCATAAAGCCGCAGGAGCTGCTTCGGAGTGAGTGATACTATTGCCTTCACACTGTCCAGCGCGGTGTAGCCGTAGATATCTCGTTCCAGAAGTGGACCGTGTGTCAGCACACGGCACTGCAAACGCTCGGTCAACAGCTTCGCCGGGACAGGCACACCAAACTCACGGCTATCCAAAATCGCATCGGAGGCGATCTCAGGCGACACAAGCTTCTCCAAGGCCATAGCTATGCGACCGCCATTTGCCGCATCCATTTCAATCAGTCCTTCGACAAATCGTCGGATTGTTTCGACACGGGGCGACCTCCTGCGTCCGCTCTCATAGTCGCTGATCACAGATGGTGAAACCCCAAGAT
Organism: Candidatus Thorarchaeota archaeon; assembly: GCA_003662765.1. Lineage (GTDB taxonomy): Archaea > Asgardarchaeota > Thorarchaeia > Thorarchaeales > Thorarchaeaceae > B65-G9. The sequence goes on along the minus strand of QMYR01000032.1, from coordinate 4,630 downwards.
GCTTGGCCAAGTCCTTCTGTGAAACCTGAAATCGCTCTCGCCATCTCCGCATGACCGAGCCGGGGTCATTCTCGGCAAGACATATTTCGCCAGCGATAACTTCAGCAAGGCGTTTCAACGTTTCACTTTGTCCCATACCACCGCCAAGCGAAGAGGTAACATAAGATGTTTTCCAAATGCCTGCAGTAGCGAAGGACTCAAGAGTACTTCGGCCGACGAGCTACCGAGCGCTGATGTTCATCACATTCATAGTTGGTACGGCAGGCTCGGGAAAGTCACTTATGACCGCCGCCTTGGAGAAGTGGCTGGCGGGCATCGAGATGAGTGTGGCTGTAGTGAACCTCGACCCTGGCGTGGACGATCCCCCGTACACAAGTGATGTTGATGTGCGGGAGTATGTGGACTACGGGGAGATTATCCGTACATTTGGATTAGGCCCCAACGGCGCCCTCGTCGCAGCCCTCGACATGGCTGTGAACCACGTTCAGGACCTGCGGGAGGAGATGTTGGATACTGCCGCAGATTATGTCATTGTTGATTGCCCAGGTCAGATGGAACTCTTCGCATATCGGAACTCCGGACCGTTGATGGTGTCAGGACTAGCAGGAAAAGAGCCGTCACTCGCACTTTACCTGCTCGATGCCAATATTGCCCGGACGCCGGAGGGCTACTTGTCGTCCATGCTTCTGGGTATCTCGATTGGTATTCGTTTTGCTCTCCCACAACTTAACATACTGAGCAAACCGGACATATTGATGGACGAACAGGTACGGGAAATAGTCATGTGGTCTGAAGAACCATACCTGCTCGAAACGGCCCTGCTTGACTCTGCAACAGGTCTCAATAGGGAGTATGCTCAAGCAATTATGCGGATGCTTCAAGATTTGGGTGGGGGCACCAGTGTGATTCCCGTATCTGGAAAGTTGATGGCAGGAATGGAACTTCTCTATGCGGAGATGCAGAGAATATTCCTTGGTGGGGACAATATAGTGCGTTGAGTGATAGTTGTGGAACGATACTTCGTAATCGTCACAGGAGAAGAGGTCCCACTTGCCCGGGTGGAGGCTCAAGCGCTGTTAGCCACGGCTTCCATTGATAGTAGCATCGAGTGGCACGGTCGCGTTGGCTTCTTCTCCGCCAATAAGGACCCCATGAGTTTCATTCTCTCGAGGGCCGTATACGTGCGTGAAGGAGGCATAGTAAAGGCTGAGGCTTCATGGTCTTGTGATTTCGACAAGACTGAGTTGTTGCAGACCGTAAGACCGAACGAAACCTTTTGCGTCAGAGTGTTTGATTGCTCTCGACCGCGAGCCTCAATGCAAGATCTTGCTGCTACAATCGGAGGGATCTTGAAAAGGGCCACAGGGGCACGGGTGTCATTGACCAATGCGATAGCTAGAATCATGGCCATCAAGGTTGGCAAGAGAATCCTTCTGGCACGATCTCAACTGTCACGAGTCAGAGCGGGGATATATAGCAGATCTTCACGCAAGAGGACGTTCTTTCACCCATCATTGATGAATGTACGTCTTGCAAGAGCAATGTGCAATCTTGCAGGAGTAATGCCAAGGGGTGTTCTGCTCGATCCGTTCTGTGGGGCAGGGGGCATACTCTGCGAGGCGGCAGAGATAGGGGCATCGGTTGTCGGAATGGACTTGAATTTCCGACTACTCAGAGGGGCTATGGTCAATCTTCAGCAGGTGGGGGCCAAGGAGGCCACCCTTGTCAATGGGGATGTGAGATTTCTACCAATCAGCAACTGCGATTATATTGTCACGGACCCGCCCTATGGTCGGGTCAGTTCAACGCGAGGCGAACGTGCGGTGCGCCTTGTCAATGCACTTCTTGAGGCCGCAAATGGTATCGTGAATAGGGGCGGCAAATTATGCATATGTAGTGACAGCAGAATGAAGGTCGGGGAGATTATCAAGCATTACGGGAAACAGCCGGAAATGTGTGTCAAGATTCGTGTTCATGGGGGCCTCGTACGAGAGGTGTTCACGGTGAGGTACTAATCAACCACATGGCCATTCTCGGTTGGTGGCGTAAACCACCGCATGAAGTCTTCAAGACCAGAGAGCCGATTGAATCTGAAGCTGACCTCGATGCAACCGAGGGGAGGGGATTCCTCAGAGTCATCTACGATTCTAACGCGGCCAAATAGGGCTGCCTGTTTATCTAGAAGGAGACGAGTTGATGCCCCCCTAACATTCGCCTGAAGACGCGACCTAGTGGCATCAATAATCCGCAATTCAAAGATACGCGATCTTAGCCACTCCACATCGTCCCGGGAGGCCAGCGTGGTATGTATTGTATTATCATCCACTTCGATGTCTGCGGTGGGAAAGAGATTCTTCATGGCGGTGCTAACGAGATGTGTGTCCTCAGTCGGATATATCGAGCACGTTATGTCAACGAGCATTTTCGATGAGCACCTCTGCAATCTCATGGATCATGCCACGTAGCTGCGATAGTGTGCCCTCATTGACAAGCATGATATCAGCAAGAGCAATCACACCACCAAGGCCAACAGAGATCTCGCGCATATCTCGCTCTTTGAATACCTCATAACTTGAAGGGGCATCCTCACGCCCTCGAGAGCGAAGACGCTCAAATCTTGTTGCAGGTGAGGAATGCACGCATACGATGACAACATGTTCCGCAAACTTTCGAAACACATCCACCTCCGCGAGACTTCGACATCCCTCAATGACCACAATGGGATTGTCCATCTCTTTTAACTTACCAACACATCGAATTGCAATGGCAGAAGGACCGTCCCGTTCACGAAGTTCGAGCATTATGCTCTTGGTGTTCGCTGAATCGGGCTCGAGTCCACGACGCCTTGCCTCTTCACGAATCACATCACCCATTACGACAACAGGAATGCCGTATCGTCTTTGGAGATAGTCTGCCACCTCGCTCTTGCCAGCCCCAGGCATTCCTGTGACCACAATCAGCTTCACCGAGGGCCCTCCTCAGATTGTATAGTCCGGTGTCGACCTACGGCGCACATTCTCCACTATTTCATGAACGAGTCTTGCTGGAATCTCAGGCAGGCCCCTAGAAACAGCAACATGGAATGCCTCTTTTAGTATACGTTCTCGCAAATCGCGTCCAGACAGCCCCTCAGTCATGGAAGCCACCAGCTCCAAATCTACACGAAGTGGAATTGGAAGTCTTGAGGAATACATCTCTAGTATCTCAAGACGCTCTTGACGAGTTGGCAACTTGAATTCGAACAACACATCAAAACGGCCTCGGACAGCTGGGTCAATTAGGCCAAGAGCATTGGTTGCACCAATCACAACAACCCCATTGATTTCGCCTGTACGATCAAGCTCGGAAATGAGTGCCGTTACAACCTCCGAAACATCTCCACGGATAGATTGGAAAGAGCGGGTTATGCCAATAGCATCTAGCTCGTCCACAAAGACTATGCTTGGAGCATTTGCTCGTGCCTCTTCGAATAATGATGCAATGCGTCGTCCACCGTCGCCAACATGGAGACCAATGAGATCGGGAGCCTTTGCCATGATTATTTCAGCACTCGCCTCCGTGGCGAGGGCCCTTGCAGTCATGGTCTTGCCCGTACCAGGAGGACCATGAAACAGAAGTGCCTTGGGAGCCCACTCCCCGAAGAACTCCGGATCCTTGAGATATCTCAAGATTAGACGGCATTTGCGTTTTACTTCATCGTGCCCAACGATATCAGAGAGGTGGTATTTCGAGGAGGGCGCTGGGAGGGTCGAAGATTGTTCGACAACGATTTCAGTATCGCGTGTTATGATGGATTCCTCTGGTTCAACGACTACCACTCGGAACGCAAAGTCCGGCATTACGTACCGGTCAAACAGGTACATTCCGTTTCTTACAACACTACCGCCCCATTGCTCCCGCGCGTAGTCTGCAAAGAGTTCTTGGTTATCGATTCTTAAATCTGAAACTTTAGGGTCGTTGGGAAGACGAAATGGGTATCCGATGGGCCTCAGTACTACTCGTCGAGCTCTCTGCATCTCTGCGCCTCTGTGTCTTGCGGCCTTTTTCGACGAGTCCCGTGACGATGCGGGAATGTCAACCGCGGAATCCTTTCTGCGTGTCAACTTCTCATCGGTCACCATGACACACAGAGCCACTCATGCTTTAAGGCTATTCTTAATGACCACTCACGCAAACATTGAAGAGTGGTTTCGACGGGACAGCGTACCGACAAAGATGCCAGAGAGGGTTAGAGCATTCATCAGTATAGACATAGAGGACCAAGGCCTCTTGACACGGATATCTCACATTCAGAGCCAAATCGACCGGCGAGCAGCAAAGAAATAGCTCGTTGAGATTCAACACATCCATATCACTCTGCGATTCTTGGGTGACACCTCTCTTTCGCGCATTGAGGAGATACGTAGCCGACTATGTGATATAGCGCTTAGCCCGTTTGCTGTGCGAATCGAAGGAGTGGGGGCGTTTCCGAGTGTTAGACGCCCAAACGTGATATGGGTGGGGGTTGCTGAGAATCGCGATCGAATCAATCAGATTAAGTCAGCAATAGATCAACGCCTAGCAGAGCTTGGATATTCTCTGGACCGACGATTTCATCCGCATGCTACAATTGCTCGGGTCAGAGCTGTAC
>QMYR01000031.1 GCA_003662765.1 Candidatus Thorarchaeota archaeon | reverse complement strand
TGTGAGAGAATCTCGTCAGGCATGAAGTTGACAGTCATCAGATGATTTGCCTCTTCAAGAGTGACATCCAGCACAGCAAAGGCCTTCTTCTTTACAGCCTCGTATATCAGCTCAATCAGATCCTCAGGCTCAACACCAAAAATACGTGCGCCAGTCTCCTCAAAAAAGTTCCTTACCGCCTGCGCGATGCTCTCGTCATCAGCTGGCAGGTTCTTCAACCGTGCCTCAAGGTCCATGACAGCACGCTGGGGGAATATCTGAAAATCGCCCGTGATGAAACTACTGACAATAAAGTTCCCGGGGACGTTCAGTGCAAGCGAGACTCTGATGAGGCCGCCAGGCGTCTTGCGAACAGCGGTGACTTGCCCTTGGGTATCCTCTGGTGGTTCAATCATGTACACCCAGTCGTCAGACTGGAAATGTGGAAGCCTCTCCTCAAACAGTCTTTTCTCACACGGATAGAGACCCTCAGCTTCAAACTTCACACCCAGTACTTCTGCAAAGCCCTCGGCAACCGCCGATTTGATGTCCTCTAAGGGCGGAACGTATCCGAGCTCCCACTTGAGGCAAGTGACACGTTGCTTGACACTCTCTACCTCCTTGTCCTTGAGCTTCTCCACGGGAATACGAAGAGTTCGGAGCATGAGATCAACATCAAAGTCCACGAGAAGAGTTCCTTGGTACATGAACGATGTACCTCTCTCCGTACCACCCGTTCCGGAGATCTTGCGACCGTTGACCTCTATGTCGTTCTTCGGTCGGAACTCTGCGTTGACTCCGAGCCTTCGTAGGCCAGCTACGGCGCCGTTGCAGATTCTTCGTGCAAGGCGATCCAAGTCTCTCTTGAGGTCACCGATGCCCGAGGCTGTCTTGTCAGCGTAGATCTCCCAGCCCAGACATGTGGGTGTGAAGAGTATCGCGCCTCCACCCGTGATTCTCCGATTGATGTCGACACCGTTGCGCTTGCAGTAATCAATGCGGACTTCTTGTCGAACTGATTGATGATACCCTACAAGCACGGTGGGTGGGCTGAACTGCAAGAATCTCAGCGTGTTGGGGGTCTTGCCCTGGTCTCTGCATTCAAGGACTACGTCATCCAGAGCCATGTTCTCAGCGCCGGTTAGCACGCCTGTGTCCAGAAGTCTCCATTTCTCAGTCATGTTCTTGTCATCTCTCTTGCATATAGGGTCTTGTTCATCAGTGAGCAGCACTGGTCCGACATGAGCATCCGAAGGCCCAGTTCCTTGGCGAAATAATACGCCGCCTCAGTCGGATACGCTATTCCGTTGACACCCGCCCTGATGGCCAGCACATCGGTCTTGCGGCGGTGTTCGCCATGTGGCCTCGCGCATCCAAGAATCAGAGGAAACTCTGGCATCGCCAGTCGCGCGGCAACAATGACTCGTGTGATGTCCCACGGAGTGGGGGGAGTGGTGTGTTCCATGGGTGTCATCTCGAGTGGCTTGAATGCCACGACAATCACGGACTCGGGACGGTACTTGGCAATCATCCGGATTGCATTAGACTCGCCGTGTAGTCTGCCCCTGTGCAGACCGACTACGATGTGAGGCATCATGGGGATGTCATACTCTTGTAGCAGCTCCATCGACCTGTCGAACGCGTCGGTTGTCAAATCCAGGTGGTAGACCTCGCGAATCGTGTCATCAGACCCGATGATATCCAGCATGGCACCGTCTATCCCCGCTTGACTCAGTCGCTCGACAACGTCAGGATAGACGACTCCAGTGTGTACCACGACATCGAGGTCCAGTTCACGCTTGACACGTCTTATTGTCGGAATGAATCGGTCGAGGGGAACGTTGCCGCGGCTGGTCGAGCCCCCACTGATGAGACATCCCGAGCCTCCATGATCCACGACTCGCTGGCATGCCTCCCACAGTGTGTCTGGTGTCGTTGCCGGAATCATGGTTTCGAGAAGGTGGCCCCTGCAGTGGTCACAGTTCAGAGAACAATGTGTTCCAGTAATAGAGATGCTGGGAAATCTATAGGGGTCCGTCGCGGTATAGAACTCGGTTTCAAAATGGATCATGCCCGGTGCGTAGAGAGCTAACTTGTTGCCAAAGGATGCCCTGCCTACAGTGAATGCTCTCTCCAAGAGTCTTTCAATTTCCTCTCTTGGGCCATTGAAGCAGGTGTCCAAGATACCTTCGATACTACGCATCTATTTCGTCCTCTGGATGGGGCGGCTCATAGGTCATGGAGTAGTCCCAGAGCTGCGTCCGGACCGTTTCAATATCCTCTGGGTCGGGCTTCATTGGGAAATTTCGCCAGTGACCGATTGAGGCCTGATAGGGGGTACAGTTTCCGAAGGGTCTGTTGCATGCGTTGTCCATGGTCCTGCCGCTACAACCAGATGTCATGAACGCCTCACCTTCGCTAATGATTCTCTCAAGAACATCCTTTGGTATGCCGAAGTCCACTATTTGCTCATTATCGTTGAACTTCATAGAGCGGGCAGTTCCAAAGCCCTTGTTGATGATGTACCGCGCAACCTGAATTCTACGATACGCACCCAGTGGGGGCTGCAAGTTGTCTTCCATCAATGAACCCTCTTCGGGGAAGAACGAGAATAGGTGAGTTCTTGCGCCAAGATCTTGACCGCGCTGAATCGCCATGACCATCTCCTTCTCTGTTTCACCGATGCCCACAATCAGATGGATCCCGACATTCTCGCTCCCAAAGATTTCCACGGCGTCCTCGACGGTCCTCCAATATATGTCCCATTTGTGAGGACCACGGACACCTCTCCCGCGAAGCTTATCGAACAGTTCTGGCGTGGCCGCGTCAATGGCGACTCCGATCTTGTCTGCGCCGGCCTCCTTGGCCCGCTTCAGCCAGTTTCGATTGATGATGGTCGGCGTGATGAGAATCGAGATGCGCGGCATCACATCGCTCAGTGCGCGAACAACTTCAATGCAGTCGTCACGAGCTCTTCTGTGAGTAATCATGGACACACAGACACGCTCGACATGTGGGCATGTACCATCACTGAGTGCCTGCCTGATGTCTTCAACTGGAAAGATTGGCCAGTCAACTCTAATGAAGGAGTTGTCCGTCCACTCGGACTCGGTGTGCCGAGATCCGGATAACCCGCAGTATGCGCACCTAGCATGGCACCCTTCATCGTACGTCAAAAGGATGTTGATACAGTACAGCTTTGCATCTCTGTAGAATCTTCCAGGTACCTTCCCTATGGTCATGGCCGCAGCAAGACTGGTTCGTACGTACTCAGGCGATTCCTTTCCAAGCTCTACACCGAGAGCGCCCATCGACTGGCTGTTGACCTTCACGGGAATCTCTCCGTTTTGAGTTGTAACCTGTGATGCCACGACGCACTTTATAGTTTAACGTAGCAACATGGCGGCTCAGACGTACGCGGTCCACAATCTTGATAAGGTCCTTGTCGGTCGCGCTTGTGACCGTGATGAGAGAGCTGAGGTTTCTCTCTCGAATGTCTGCGGTATTGCAGTTCTCATACCCAAGCCCAAGGTGTTTGAATTGGCAAAGCGAAAGACTGACTGGCGGGACACTAACTGGTACATTGGCCTCGTGGGTTTCTGGCGTGAATACAGAAGACACCGCATGGGCGTCTTGGGGATTGCTATACTCTTCGGCTTCGTAGTGCTGGCCATTGGAGCACCGTGGTTTGTTCAGTATAGCCCCTCCCCGAGCGCTAAGATTGCGCCGCCGTTCTTGGCACCAGAGTGGACTAGTGTGGTTGACCCCGGTGCTGTCAAGTCTCGTGAGTATGCACCAGATCCGACATTGAGCCATGTCTACTCCGACACTGACTCGCTGCCGATAAACGAGATTCTAATCCACGGAGCTGCGTCATACGGAACATCTTCATCATTTTCGGGGACTCATCATCTCGCTTCGGGTCCCAGCGATACCAACTATATATCACTCACATGGCAGCACACCGCAGGTGACGAGCCACACTTTGTTTCTCCCGTCAATGCGAACCCCGAGATGCCTGACTGTGAGGATTTTGTCTACTTCACTCAGGCGTTCGAATGGCCATACGAGAGGTTGCCCAATGACGTTAACGTCAGTTTCAGCTTTGGTGTGACCCTAACAGGGGACTTCGCTTCCAATCCTCGCGGTGGTCTCATGTTCAAGGTCTATGTGTGGTTGATCGATTCGTCCGGCAACTGGAGGATGATATACGACTCCTATCCACCATACACAGAGACCGTCATTAACAGACGCGTTGACCTAAACTGGTTTGACATAATTGAGGCTTGGGGCGGAATGGTCGACAAGGGTGACGGTCAAGAAGATCCGACTGATGTCTTGACGATTGCTTTCGGGCTTGCTCCAACGCAGATGTTTGAAACAGAGTATGAAAACTACGACGGATCTGTAACCGTGAAGTTCACTGATGTCAGTGTGTTCGCTTACGGACCGTACTTCGGCATTCTCGGAACGACCGACAAGGGTGCTGATGCTTGGAGTCAACTGGTGTTCGGCACAAGAATCTCTCTCACAATTGGTATCACCGCCACTCTTCTCTCGACAATCGTGGGCGTGATTGTTGGGATGACTTCAGGTTACTTCGGCGGACGCATCGACGAGATTCTGATGCGTGTGGTCGACTTCCTGCTGGTCATTCCCGGACTGCCGCTCATGATGGTACTGGCTGCGTTTCTCGGTCCAACAATTCAGAACATTATTCTGGTGATTGCAATCTTGGGATGGACTGGGACATCACGTTTGATACGGTCTCAGGTGATGGCCGAGAAGAACAAGGCGTACGTTGAGTCGGCTAAGGCCATTGGGGCATCAGACACGTACATAATCTATCGTCACATCTTGCCCAATGTCACACCGATTTTGTTTGCCGACATCACATTGGGCGTTGTGGGCGCTATTCTCTCCGAGTCGGGCCTCTCCTTCCTAGGACTGACGGATCCGAGTCAACCCAGTTGGGGCAGGATGCTCGCTGATGCCCAAGGTTCAGGCGGTTTCAGCAACGGAGCTTGGTGGGTCGTTGTCTTTCCGGGACTGATGATCACGGTTCTGTCCTTGGCATTCACCTTCGTCGGTCATACCTTGGATCAGGTACTCAATCCACGACTACGTGAACGATAGACACACTTTGGAGGGAGTTCCTGCTCCCTCCATTCTCTTGCTTAGTTCTCGTTCCGGTGGCGTACGTTCGTCGCCGCATTTCTCTCAACATGCTCGATGATGTGTATCAAAGCCCATCATAACGCTTTTATTACGCGTACACGTGACAAGGCTCAATCCGATTTCGACTCGGAAGGAGATAGAGAGAATATGCTGAGCGCACGTGCGAAGAGACTACTTGCTATCTCGCTCGTCGCCGCCTTCACAATGATGGCAATCTCCCCGATTTTTGCCAAAGCACAAACGACAGATCTGGGTGGGCTCAAGACGGGTCCATTTGTCGACAAGCTTGTGTTCAATGTGATAGAGGGCGACGACCAGCAAGTCCTAGCTCTTCTCAACGATGAGATCGACCTCATCGGAGATATGGTCGATCCAACACACTTGCCTACGCTTCAAGGAGCGAAGGACATAGAAGTAGCAAACGTGCTTCGCAACGGTTATGGTTACGTCACCATCAACTGTGCGAAGTATCCGTTCAACATCACCGCCTTCAGGCGAGCATTGGCCTTTGCTCTCGACAAGCAGAAGATTTCTGATGACGTCTGGGATGGTCTGTCAGTGCCACAGGACTCTTGTGTCCCGCAGGTCAACCCATTCTCTGTCGAGAAGCAGCTTGAGTACCACTACTACGAGGCCCAGGTTGACATCGGCAAGAATCTCCTTGCTGACGCGGGGTTCGCCGATGTTGATGGTGACGGCTATCTTGAGGCACCAGACGGCTCTGACTTCGACGTCAACGTCGAGTGTGCACAGTCGTCCAACATCGCCATTGAGGTCGGCCAGCTTGTTGCTGACGCTCTGAAGGCACTCGGCGTGGACGCCCGGTCTACTCCGACGGACTTCTATGAGTACCTGAACCGACTCTACTTCCACGGTGACTATGACATCGTGTTCCTCGGTTCAAGCTTCAGCACCTTTGACGTTGACTGGCTTGCCTATGAGTTCTGGAGCGAGTACGCGGATGAGCCGTACTGGAACTTCCCGAACTTCCGCAACGCCAGCTACGACTCTTGGAGAGATCAGCTGCTGCACTCAACCGACTACGATGATGTGTATGAGGCAGCCATTGAGATGCAGAAGATCTGGGTCTATCAGAGCCCAATGATCATCTGCTATGAGAACATCCTGCTGTCAGCCTACCGAACCGACCGGTTCGAGGGCTTCGTGAACGATGTCAGCGCAGGTGTGCCTGGTTGGTGGACCAACTACAAGGTGCACCTCAAGGATGACCTTGGCGGTCCCTACGGTGGCACATTCCGCCTGAGCAACGCGCTGGACATTGACACGTTCAACTTCATGGCCAGCAGCTCAGCCTACACCATGAACATCCTCAATGAGCTGTACGACAGCCTCATCACCCAAGACTCAAATGGTAATGATGTCCTGTGGCTCGCTGAGAGCTACAAGGCTGAAACTCATGGCGACAATCCAGCAGTTCCAGCAGGCCACACGCGGTTCACGTTCAACCTGATACAGAATGCAACGTGGACTGACGGAACGCCGCTGACAGCTGAGGATGTGGCATTCAGCCTCAACTATTACCGCGACTCTCCAGGCAACCCGTACGGCGCTGACCTTCAGGAGATGACAGCCGCGTACGCCCCAACGAAGTACACGGTCGTCATCGAGTTCGACACCGAATCATACTGGCACCTACACACTGTGGGTTACAAGCCAATTATTCCGAAGCATGTCTTCACAGAGATTGGCCTTGACAACTGGAACAAGTGGAACCCACAGCCTCCGAATGAGGAGATGGTGACCAGCGGTCCGTTCAACGTGTCGGAGTACGTAGCTGGAGAGTTCACTGAGCTCAGCTACAACCCGAACTACTTCTACGCACCTGAGCACCCGTCCACCGGTACTGAGACCACCACCGAAACCACCACCACCACCGAGGGCAACTACATGCTTGCCATCGTTGCTGGCGCAGTCGGTGCGGCTGTGGTCATTCTCGTGGGTGGCTACGTGCTGATGCGTCAGAGGTAGGCGTAGGTCATGAAGAGGGGACTCTGTCCCCTACACCCCTTTCTTTTTCACTCTCATCTTTGCAGTCGGTCTGCGGATTCACATTCTTACGAACGGCATCCTGCTACTCACAGTTTCTTGCGCCGAACCAATCCACTATAACCGCATCTGAGAACAGGATGGGGGTTTTCCATGCAATTCGACAGACTGCGTGCCCGATTGTTCGTGCTGGCCTCTTTGCCAGTGCTGATTGCGGCAGGCCTCGCGTCTGCCGTACTACGAACCGGGTACATTGGTAGGCTGATTGGCTCTGCATCTGAATACACGTTGACAGAGCTACTCGTCCAAGCTGTGATTTCAACAGTACTCGGGACGGTCGTCGTTGGAGCTATCTTTTGGGCAATGCAGAAACGGGCCTACGGAGCTCGCAAGATCATCGTGGCAATGGTGGTGTCACCGATGCTTGGCTTTGTTTCCATCTTCATCGGAGAGACCTTTCTTCTTGTCATGTTCAAGGGCACGTCAAGTGTTCTTGATGCCATTGTTCTCATCGCGTCCCTTGGGGTCTCAATGATGGCCATCGCGCTGATAGTTCTTGACATCGTGCCGCCCCTCATTCGGAATCTGTTCGTAGCGTTCTATGGCAGCGTCTTCGGAACCTTCCTCGGCATCACCATGGTGACCTCCAGTACGCTCGTGATTCTCATTTCCGTGATAATCGAGGACTTCTTCCTAACGGAACACCATCCTGGTGGTATACCAGCGCGCATGCTGGAAACAATCGGACCAGACCCGTTCGACTACGCGCGCGTCAAGTCCGAGTCCGTTTCGGTTGGCGTGGGTGACTACGTGATCTACTCGATGATTGTGGCTCATGCACTGGGCTATTTTCCATGGTTTGTGGCGGCCTGTACGCTGTTCCTGGTTATTGTCGGTATCTTGGTCAACGTCACAACGCTAGTGCAGGAGGAGGGCATCCTCCCCGCCATTCCTCTGCCGGCGGCAATCGCAATCATTCCATGGTTCGTGCATGTGGCCGTTCTGTCAATAGTAGTGTGAGTGTGCGTCGAGCGGAAAGGACATATTCCGAGCTGATATCTTGACAGACGTGAATAGAGATGATATCTGACGCCAAGACACAGAATGTCATCGTGGTGGTCACCCTGCTCGTTGCTCTCGTCAGTGGAGGCGCATTGTATAACACGACAGCGTACTATGGTGGGAGCTACATAATCGTGACATATCTTGATGTCAATCTCACCAATGTAGTGGTGACGAACCTTGACCCCACAAATATGACGGTGAACCCCGCTGTGTCATTGGTGTTCAATTTCAAGGCCCCTGAGGCACTGAGTGGCCATGCAACGTTGACATCACTCACGGCCAAGGTGTGGCTGAACTACGACTCACTCAGCTATACCAACTTCAGATATACAATCCCAGCTGACAGCCGGACTGTTGCATCAGGCTATGACCGCAACTTTACGGTCCACGGCACAATCACGGAGTTGGCAGACAAGTATGTTCTCTACAACGCATCCGCAAGTAGCCAATGGGTGTTCAGCATCAGGCTCACACTGTTCTACCACGTATTCGAGTCCTCGGCCGAATCGGTTCGCGTTCTAATGTTTGCTCATGAGGGCGTTGAGTTGGTGCCGTGACTCATTGTCTTTCAATCTGCCATGAGTCTTTTGAGCTGAGAGATTCGGTGGACGGCGACTGAATCGACGTTTCTCATCTCTGCCAGCTCAAGCGACACATAATCACAGAAGAAGGTCACAGCTAGGGCCTCAACAACGGGTGAAGGTCCCGCACCCCAGATCTCGATTGGTACTGTGCCTGCATCCTCAATGACTCTTAGAGTTGCCTCGGCCCGTTTCTTGGCCCTACCATCCTCCATCGCACTTCTAAGGACCACGGGCACAACTCGTCTGTGGTTGTAGAGGCCACACGCCTCTATCTCGTTATGATCAAGCTCAGGTAACTCTGCGAAGAGGGCCAGTGCCTTGGCATTTTCATTCACTTGGCACTTCGCTCTGTACGCAACAGGCGATAGATGACGCCACCCAACGAAGAGAGGTATTCTGTCCGTAAGCAGCTCGGCAACCACTCTTGGGCTGCGCCCACTGCCGACAATCTCTTCAAAAGCACTCTTGACCAAGTCGGCTGTCGCGGCCGCGTCGAACGGTTCGAGTCCAAGCAGCTCGAGGAGCAGAGGATACAGGACACTCATCATCAACGGAAGTGCAGCGCGTGGTTGCAGACCTGCCGGAATTCTCATCAGCGTCGCCGCATCAGCCATGTCGCCCAGCCTACCACCTGTGGTCACGACGAAGCTTCTGCAGCCTCTTGACTGGGCCTGCTCGTACGCAGACACGGTTTCTTCGGTGTTTCCCGAGTAGCTGACCGCCACGACCACCCAATTGGCCCCAACACATTCTGGAAGCATGTAATCCTTCACCGTCAGGATGGGGACCTTTGCAGAGGGCGCAAGAACAGCCCTACATATTTCACCACCAATTGCACTCCCTCCCATTCCAACGAGGCACACTCCCCCGATTCCGGCATCCCGCACTCTTTGTGCTCTCTCAATTACTTCAGTTCTGGGTGCAACGCGGGTCATGAGATCTGGAAACATCGCGATCATCTCTCGCATGGTCTTCGCCTGAATTGTACTCATGGACTATCACCCTCTGTGACTGTACTCACGGTCACTGTTGCGGGTCGGATTCCTCTGACCGAGTCCTATAAAGGCATCACTCTGATGTCGGCTCACAACACTAATCAGGGGCCAGCCTCTTGGCCTGTCTACACAGTACCAGGAGGTTTCAGAGAGAATGGGAATCATGAAGGCTGCGGCGGTGCGGGGCCTCATTCCTGCTGGAAACAAAGTCACTGAGCTCCGCTCGGATCTCTTTAGGCTGATGTACGAGATGGCTGAAGTGCTGGAAAAGAAGTACGGCCGCGAGGGACTCGAGACTGCTGCTGAAGTGTTCGCCCGACTCGGTGCCCAAGACGGAGAACTGATGAAGTCCCGTCTCGGACTCGGTGATACCCTGCACGATGCCCTCGATGCGTGGGTGATTGTCGGCAACATAATGGGTGCTAAGATCAAGACCAGGTGGGTGTCCGACACACGCGTGGAAACAGAACACCCCTACTGTCCACAACATGCAGTCTTCGTGGAGCGTGGCAAGATCTATTGCGAGCACGTCTGTCTGCCGTACGTCAATACGCTTGCAAAGACTATCTGTCCTGCCCTCGAGCCAGAGGTGGTTCGGGCGGCAGACATGGACCATACCTGCGTCAAGGCGCTTATGCTGCCTGAGGAGAAGGCCGAATGACTACAAGTTCGCGGCAGGTATCCTTCGCGGTTGATGGCTCGACCTTGACAGGAATCATAAGAGAGCCCGAGTCGCACCGAGGTCTTGGAGCGCTACTGCTCCATCCTCATCCCTTGTACGGAGGTACCATGGATGACGTGGTCACACTATCAATCGAGCGATGCCTGCTACGCCTTGGTGTGGCGACAATGCGTTTCAACTTCAGGGGGGCTGTAAGTGCCCCCACGTATCGTGGCGTTGCCGGGGCCATCGACGATGCTCTTGCTGCGGAGTCAGTGCTGAAATCCCAAACTGCCATCGAACGTGTAGGCATTGTGGGGTATTCGTTTGGCGGGTCCGTGGCACTCCACGTCGCGGCACTCAAGTCGTCGGAGTTCCTGTGCACTGTGAGTGCCTCGTATGACATTGCCGCCGAAGTTGGCGATGTTGCCGAGCGTCTTGCGTCGCTGCATTGCCCTGTGCTACTGATTCATGGGTCTGCAGACTCGGTTGTTCCTGTAGAGGATCTGGACCGGATACGCAGCTTCATTCAGTCCGGGTCTGTCGCAACAGTGGTCGTCGAAGGTGCAGGTCATTTCTATCATCGTGGCCTACACAACCTTGAGGCCGCCGTCACAGACTTCGTCAGTCGCCTTGTTATGAATGACAACCATTAAGAAGCCCGAGGACTGCTGGGCGCGCGGGTCACAGCGATGCTCCGGGCGGTCATCTTTGATCTCGACGGCACGATTACCGTCTTGACTCTTCCACTAGATGCGATGAGATTCGATACCAAGGAATACTACATCAAGCGGGGGCTCCCACCGTCTCTCCTCGATCCGGCTGATGGAATTTCGAGCACTCGTGTGAAGGCCAGAGAGTACTTCTTCTCTCAGGGTATAGATTCCGAGGAGTGGGATCGCATGGAGCGAGAACTTGACGCCTTGTTGACGAAGCATGAGGAGAGCGCGGCTCATGGGGCACGGCTCATAGAGGGCGCGCTGGCTGTCGTGGAGCAGGTACGTAAGATGAATCTGAAGACGGCTATTCTTACCAACAACGGGCGTCAGGCCGTTGATATCATTCTTGAGAGGCTTCCATTGGAACGGTACTTTGATGTGATTCAGACTCGCAATGAGTCACCGAATCCCAAGCCTTTTCCTGATGGCATCCTTCATGTGTTGAAGCGTCTGGAGGTTTCAGTCGATGAGGCTGTATACGTGGGTGATGCTGTGATTGATGCGGTGGCAGCGAAGCGTGCTGGTATACGTTTCTGGGCCGTTACGACGGGTGAAACGCAGAAGGAGGACTTGGTCAAGGCTGGGGCAGACAAGGTCTTTGACTCCCTGAGTGATATCTTGTCCGTTCTCAGAGAAATGGTGGGATGACGACTTTTCTCTCTCCGCGAATTGTGGGTGCTCCCTGTGCAGTTGGCCATTTGTTAAGGAAAAACGGGCTGCATTTGCACATTCTTTTGAACATTTGAGATCCTCTGTGTATTCTCCGGGTATTAGCGTGCTTGGTCTGTAGATAATGCCCCGCAGGCGCCCCAGAATGCCCCAGAATAAGGTGTTCTCCGCATGTCCTCCAAAACTCCAGTTATATATGACAACCTAATATGATGTGCCATAGAAGACAACTCCCAGCTTTGTCCCTTGAGATTCAAACCGGAGAACGGATACGCATGAACATCGACGAGGGTACCTACATAGTCTTGAAGTCCGCCCTTGGAGCTTATTCCTGCAGAGAGCTGCCGCTTCCAAGGCAGTGGGACCCAATCAGACGACCGCATGTTGCAGTGCTGATTCCGGACGCTGGTTCAGTGTTTCACGTTCTCATATCGGAGCCCAAAGACACCAAATCGGGCCAGTCCCAGCTTGAAACGGTCGACCTGAACTCTTTGCCAGAGGGCTCTGTTGTTGAAATCCGATACGACGAAACCGATTATGGGTTCTATAGGAAGGACCCGTCGGGCTGGACCAAGGTTGCTGGCGCCCAAGATCCCTTCTTTGTCGAGGTCTATTCATCGGGATATAACCCCATGTTGCTCAATCTCTTCGATGCTGCTCTCGGGGAACTCGTGGGACATGCCGAGAGCTAGGATAGCGTGTAGGCATGTAACGGGCTGGTAGGAGCGGGACCCCTTTCCTTCAGGTTTAGCTCCAACACCAAATTGATGACGGCCGGACGCAACAGACCGGCTCGGTTTCGATGGCCATGCTGCTCTAGGAAAAGAAGATGTTGAGTGTGTGAGGAGGCGCAAAAACGAGAAAGGTTCGCTTTTGGTTGCTTGAGAGGAGGAGAGGATGTGTGCACTTCAAATGCGATCAGGATTGTGGGAGGGATTCTCGTGCTATACGAGTCAGCTCGCGCCTCCTCAACACAATCGATTAAGGATTACGCAGTAGGTTACTAATAAGGATTGTGATGACCGCTATATTCGTGCCTATTCTTTGCGAGATTCGCAACAGATGCATCAATCCCAGTTTTTATTATATATCTTTGATGTACAGATAATTGCAGAGAACCGGGGCCTACTCATTGTGTGTTCCCATATTCTCTCCTCCTCCTTCCTGCGTTCTCCCGGCCCCGGTGCAACTCTCTTTCTCTCCGGGAGTCACCCTGACTCCCACCTGATCCTATTCACGGAGTGCAACCCCTCCCCAGATATGCTTATATACTATGACTCCCTATGAGAAAGTAACGGGGACCTGTTTCCTACTCCCAACCGCTACTCAACAACCTCTCTCTCATCTGACATTTCTCTTTTCTGGGTCCCCGTGTCCTTCTTCTCTCAGCAATGTTTAAAGGCGTGCTCCATCGGGTCCTCTACCCGAAGGAGTCGTTCGAAGTTGTCGTCCGCAAAGAAGGCTGTTGATAGCACCGTGAAGCGTATTCTTCTACACATGGCTGAAATCGTCATGTCGGTGATCCTGCTCGTCATAATCTGTTTGCCTCTGGTATTTGTCATTCCCATGTGGTTCCAGCAGATTATCTTGGGTGCCTCGCCAGAAGCGCTGGCTGTCAATCCTGTTGCTTGGTTCGGAGCATACGGTGCCTTTGCGGTCACTGTGGGGCTGGCGGTGCTTTCTCTGATCATAGGCTACGGATACATACGTAGCATCTCGTCCAAGCCCAGCTCTGAAGAGGAGGTTTCCGAGGCCGAGGCCGTAGAGGAGGCCGTTGAGGCCATCGAGGAAGAAGTGGAGGCCGAAGTGGACGAGTCGGCCTCAGAAGAAACTCCTGAAGAGTAGAGGAAAGGACGACAGCTGACTGTTCCGTGAGGTCTTAAAGAAACAGGTATTGCCGCGGGGGATTTCCCCGAGCGGCAAGAGTGTAAGTGTTACACTCCGATTACTTTGCTGATCTTTTCGACAACCTGCTCGAACGCCTTGGCCACGGCCGATTCGGGTTCGCTCACAACAAAGGGCGTCCCCTTGTCGCTCAGCTCCACGACACGTGGGTCCAGCGGAAGCGATCCGAGGTACTGCACGCTGTATTCTTCAGCGGCCTTCTTTGCGGCTCCCTCACCGAAGATCTTGTACGTGGTTCCGCATTTCGGGCAGACAAACTCTGACATATTCTCGATGATTCCCAGTACGGGAACATCCATCTTTCTCGTGAGCTGAATCGCCCGCCTTGCATCGAGGGCAGCCACCTCTTGGGGCGTGGAGACTACGACCACTCCGTCCGCGTCCGGGATTGACTGAAGAATGCTTAGAATCTCATCACCAGTTCCCGGCGGAAGATCTACAACCAATATGTCGAGCGCACCCCACTTCACATCTCCGAGAAACTGAGTGACCGCCTTGGCCACGAGGGGCCCTCGCCATGCAACGGCATCATCATTCTTTCTGAGCAAGAAGCCCATGCTCATGACCTTGATACCAAGTGGTCCTTCTACCGGATAGATTAAGTTCTCTTCAGCTCGAGGATGCTGTCCCTCAAGCCCGAGGAGCTTTGGAACATTAGGTCCGTATATGTCTACGTCAAGGACGCCGGTTGCAAGTCCTTTCTTGGCAAAAGACATGGCTAGGTTGGTGGCAACGGTCGTCTTACCGACACCGCCCTTGCCGGACAGGACGACTATCTTGTGTTTGACATCCTGCATTGCTTTCTTGACTTCAGGTGGTACGAATACCGGCTTCGCCATAGTTAATCACGGGGTGTGCCTGACGCTCATCACCTTTTAAGCTGTTAGATTGGTCCATGGTATTGGTTTCATGCTGTTACCTATCGGTGCCAATGAACAGGCCAAGCAGCTCCCGCGCCAGCCTCTGGCTTGATGCTGCCACAAAACTCATCCTGTACCTGATGTCTATGGGAAAATCCAGTGGTCTACCATCTTGACCAATCACCACGCCCCCCGCCTCGGTGACCATGTGAGTTCCCATCACATGAACTACTGGCAGCATGTTCCGAAGGTCCACCATGGCATCGAGTGATCCCGCTGCGGTCCAGCAAAGATCGAGGAGATTGCTTCCCGTGCGCCTCATGTCACGGACACCGCCGAGAGTGCGATGCGAGGCATTGCCAAACTCCGGGTCCCAACTCTTCTTTGTGTCGTATGAGATAATCGCCTCAGAAGCCGGTACCTCAGGTGCAACCGCTACTCGTTTTCCGTTCTTGGTCACCCCGCGACCGCTGATGGCCACGTAGGTCTCGTCGGTGAAGAAGGACTTGATGACACTCATCTCTACGTCGTGCATGAACGGTTTCTCCACCGCTGGCACCAAGGCAATGCCTACAGAGCAGAGAGGTATCCCCCTCTCGATATTGGCCGAGCCATCTATTGGGTCGACTATCGCGATGTACTCTGCGCGCTCCTCCGGCTCCTGTACGCCAAGTTCTTCGGACATTATCCTCATGGGTGTCGAAGAACTCTGGATGACCTCAACAACTGCGGCCTCTGCCTCCTTGTCAATCACTAGAGTCTTGTCACCAAACGGGTTCTCTGTCCCCGTGCGATCCGCAGCGTGGTCGAGCCCTGTCTTGACAGCTCTGACTGCCGCCTCTGCAGCATCCCTGATGAGTCCAAGTAGCTCCATCCTCTGTCTCACCACGCAGAACGCGCGTTCCACTTTAACTGTTGTGAGCAGTCCCGCAATTGTTTAAAAGCGTCGGGTGAGTGGAGCTATTGAACAGGGCTGTCTGGTGGACGTAATGGGTTTTCTGAGCGGCAAGAAGAGCGTCGATGTCGAGAAGAGCATACTGGACCTCAGGGCGACAATCAATCAGCTCACCCTTATGACACGTCGCTACGACACGCGGATTGAGGAACAGAAGAGAGCAGCCAAGCAGGCTCTTGCCCAGGGGGACCGAGAGATTGCCAAGACTCATCTTCAGATTGCGTCCGATCTTCGTCGCCGCAGGGCTCGCGTTCAGCAACAGATGATGACTCTTGAAACCTCGATACTTCATCTTGAGGAGGCCAGAAGTCAGACTGAGGTGCTCAAGGCCTACAAGGTCGCCCGTCAGGCCCTTGCCGAGGCCACGGCAATGCTGAAGCCCGTGGAGATACAGATGGAGCTCGACAGGCTCTCCGAGTCTTTCGACCGGATTGCCACTGCCGGTGAACTGCTCTCCGAAGACCTCACAAGTTCTGCTGCACCAGTTGAGGCTGAAGATCAGGTGGAACGGGAGCTCGAGGCCATGGAGGCCGAAATACTTCTTGAGAAGGAGGGAATGCTGCCTCCAGTGGGGACGCCGACTGCCGAGAGTGCAGGTGAGGCGACCGCCGAGAGTGAAAAGGAAGAGGACATCGAGAAGATTCTTGCAGAGATGGAACGCGAGGCGAAGGCCGAGCGTGAGAAGGAGGCCGAGAGCTAGTTATAGGCCGCTGGCGGGTGTCTTTCGCATAGCGACCATTCAGGGGGTATCATGTGACAGTCCGACTCGTAGTGTTCGACGCTGACGGCACTCTGACCCAGCACAGTAGCATTTGGTGGCGCCTGCATGAGGTCTTCGGTACAACCAGGGAGGGAAAGTTGTACTACGACCGGTTCTTTGCGGGCGAGATTACATACGATGAGTGGGCAGACCTTGATGCAGCCCTCTGGAAGGGCCGGCCTCTGAGCATCGTCGAGCAAGTCGTACGTGAAACCGAGCTGGTGCCGGGGGCGAAGGAAACCGTCAGTGAGTTGCATAATGCTGGGATAAGGACGGCAATCCTATCGGGTGGCTTGGACATTCTTGCAAACGACATCAGCCGAAGACTGGGGATTGATTACGTTCTCACGAACAGGCTCATTCATCGGGACGGCGTTCTGACCGGTGAGGTCGAATCGCTGGTTGGCTGGGGCGACAAGCATCGCGCCGTGCGAACGATTGCCAAGCACTTCGGAGTGAGTCTGAGAGATACCGCCTTTGTTGGAGACGGCCGAAATGACGTCAGTGCCATGGCCGTGGTTGGACTGGCGATTGCGTTCATGCCGGAGACCGAAGAGGTGGCGCGGGCCGCTGATGTTGTGGTTCGTGAGAACGATCTGCGCGCAATTCTTCCTCACGTCATATCGGAGGGCCCCAGATGAGTAGGATGAATACGTAGGCCTGAAGGAGCACTATCATGGCGCCCTCGAATAGGTCCAGCTTGTGGTCGTCTGTGATGGCGCGCTTCAGAAACCACAGGCTTCCAGCAATGACCACAATCTGAAACAAGACGTACCTGTCGAGGGGAATTGGCACAAAGACTCCGATGCCCCCCATGACTAGCAGCACGATTTGAAGTATGCCTCCGACGAGGTTTCCCACAGCAAGGCCCACCTTTCCTCTGGCCGCGGCCATCAGGGCGATACCATGCTCTGGCAACGCGCCTGCTGCTCCGAGAATAAACGCGGCAATCGTCACAGGATCGCCCACTTGGCTGATGACGGCGTGTTGTTCCTCAAGAAGAATCTCTACAGACGATGTCAATACTTCGCCAGCGAAGAATATGCCAACAAACCCCGCTAGTGTCAGTAGCAGGGCTGTCCTTCTGGAGTGACGCGGCACCGCTATTCTCGAGTCCTCTGCTCTCTCTCCGCCCATGAGGGCCCCTGCGTATATCACGTAGGAGAGAAGCAGGACGAAGGCCCCGAGAGGGGGGAACCTCGGGTCAGGAGTTGCTTGTGAAACAAAGTCCACCATCCCTAGGGCAAACATGCAACCCAGTGCGACGATGGTCCAACGGATGAGCACGGAGTCCTTCTTGATGGCCTCCTTAGGCACTTCCATTGCTCCCTTGCCCTTCGTGGAGACTATGATGGTCAAGCCAAGGAGCAACATGTTGAACCCGGCCGCGATGAGAACAGAGAGGACGGCAATGTCAAGCATGTCCATATTGTTCTGTGCGTAGCCTGCATACGCGGCAAAGCCGCTGACCACCGCCTCAGGCATATTGCTTGCAAGGCTTGAGAGCATGCCTGCCATGTAAGCAGTCATACGCGCGTGACCTGCTGCACTCTCAATCCCCTCGACGGCCCACTCAGACGGGCGGAATGCCAGCCACGTTCCCAT
>QMYR01000030.1 GCA_003662765.1 Candidatus Thorarchaeota archaeon | reverse complement strand
GCGTGGTGTTGCGGGGCAGGTGGTGGTGTGAAGTCAGCCTTCCCAGACCTTGCGCTGTGGACCGCAGGCCAGCGTGTCGATGAGGCATTGTCTACTGGGGCAACTGTGCTTAGCTCAGCATGCCCGTTCTGCAAGCGCAATCTATCGGACGGCGCTGGGAATCGTAATGTTCGTGTCACAGACATTGTCGAGCTGGTCGCGCAGGCCATGTCCGGCCGAAGGATGGGACTCACCTGATAGTAATCGCGTCGTCGGGGCAGACCTCCACGCAGTCCCCACACCTAACACACAGGTCTGTGAATGCAACATCAACTCTCCAGACATCGGGGTCGTCACTGTCCCATTGTGGCGAGTACATGATGAACAGGGCCTGTGGACATACTTGGAGGCACCGCTTGCACTCGCGGGGATCCCCACATTTCTCCCAGTCAACTAGTATGTCGGTCTTCATCACCATACCTCTTTGAGGGCAGGTATCGACAGGCGGTCAACCATCTGTATCGCACCCTCTGGGCACGCCTGGGCGCACAGACCGCAGCCGAAACACTTCCATTGGTCGATGAACGGGTGCCCCATTGATGCATTGAAGCTGATGGCTCCAAACTGGCACTGCGTAGTGCACGCTTGACAACCGGTGCACTTGCTCAAATCCAACTTTGCAACGTACTCTCCTTTGTATAGGGACATTAGATTGTACGCTGTCCTGACCCTCGTGGCCGCGCACTCCGGCAGTTCGCAGCTGCACAGAGCAGCAATGTACGGCATGGGGCCGAACCACACTGTGGCCACTCGCCCCTGCTCTTGCATCTTCTCCACGAACGCCTGTGCTTCGCCCACATCCATTGGTTCAGTTCCACTCTCGGGTATATAACGTGGTAGTCGGGGAACCATCTCCGCAAGGGCACCAAACGCCAGACAGCACTGATCCTTGACTCCTCTTGTCATCAGACGACATGCGCAGTGCACACGCAGAATCGGATTCGCAAGCTCAAGGATCTTCTTAGCATCTTCAAGCGTGACAACCTGACCCGCGTGGCCCTCCGCTTTCATCGGGTCGCGCCCCTTGAGGGGTTTCTCCTTTCCAAACCATGAGTTGATGTAGGAGTGGATTGCCCGGCCTATGATTGGAATCTGAAACTTGTATCCGGGCCCCTTCGTCGAGATTCCGAATATGCGTTTCAGATAGACCTTCTCGAAGTTCTTCCAGAGTTCATAGATGTACTCATGGGCACCGACTTCCAACGCGGTATCCTGCAGATAGTTCCGGGAGTTAAGATACCATTTCTTCCCTGCCCCGTGTTTGTAGCACCACTCGCACATGATGCCCACCTCTCTCAACTGATGATGACATCGCGACAGAAAAACCTACGGAGTCACAGGCCGGGAATCTTTGTCCGCTCGTATATGACGTCGAGCGCCTTTGCTATGACTGAGATCAACGCCAGATACAGCGCACCGACGAAGACATACGTCTGAAGGGCGAGGAACGTGCGTGACACTATCAGTTTCGCCATTCCAAAGAGGTCCTCTACGGCCACAAATGTCGCAACAACCGTGTATTTTGGCAGGTACGATGCCTCGTTGGACCAAGAGGGGATCATGCGTCTGAACGACTGGGGGATAATTATGTAGCGAAGAGTCTCCCTCTTCGTGAAGCCAAGACTCTGTGCCGCAAGCATCTGCCCCGATCCGATAGACGCCATCGCGCCGCGCATATACTCCGCTTGATACGCCGCACTGTTGAGGCCCAGAGAGAGCAGTGTCGAGAATATCGCATGATTCAGTACGGTCACTCCGAAGATGCGGACGCTCCATGTGACATCAAGCAGCGGGGGTCCGTCAGGCGTAAACCATGCATTGAGCGAGTACGGAACGAAGTATATGAGAAACAGCTGGGCTAGCAGTGGAGTCCCGCGGATGACCTCGATGTAGGCAGTAGCAATCCGCGACAGAACACGACCTCCATACTGGCGCGCCAGTGCCAGCCCTAGTCCCAAGACGAACCCTCCGATGAGAGCAACGAAGTAGAGATAGACCGTCATTGCGAAGCCTGCAGCCAACTCACCTAGCCACTCCTCAATGCCCAGAGGATTGAAATTGGGGAAGGCTGGCTCTGCGCCCATCATGCATCCCTATCCACGAGAGTGTTTCTCTTCTCCTCCGACTGGCCGTATAGCTCCTCAAGCTTATGGAGGAACTGCTGGGCACGTTCCGATTCCGGTGATGTGAAGAAGTGGTGTGGTGTGCCTCTCTCCACGATGACCCCCTTGTCAATGAATATCATCTCGTCGGCCACCGACTTCGCGAATCCCATCTCATGTGTGACAACAATCATTGTTGTGCCCTCTTGCGCCAAGTCGAGCATGACCTGCAGTACCTCGCCGATGAGCTCGGGGTCGAGGGCTGATGTCGGCTCGTCAAAGAGGATGACATCAGGGCTCATTGCCAAAGCACGGGCTATTCCAACGCGTTGCTGCTGACCGCCTGACAACTGAGCGGGATAGTGTTCGGCCCACTTCTCCATCTTGACGTGCCTGAGTGCGTCCATGGCTCTCTCTCGGGCCTCCTCTTTCGACAGCCCGAGCACCTTCTGAGGGCCAATGGCCACATTGTCGATGGCCTTCAAATGTGTGAACAGGTTGAAGTGCTGGAATACCATCCCTATACGGGCCCTGACCTTGTTGATGTCAGTGTCCGGGTCGCCCAGCCGTACTCCACGGAGGTAGACGTCGCCCTTGTCGGGGGGATCCAGGTAGTTTATGCAACGGAGCAACGTACTCTTTCCTGAACCGCTTGGGCCGAATATGACTTTGACTTCGGACTCCGCGACGTCGAAGGAGATTCCCTTCAACACCTCAAGTTCTCCAAAGGACTTCCAGATGTTCTCAACGCGAAGGACGGCATCACTCATGCCCAGATGACCTCCCTGCCAAACTCCCCAACTGCACCTTTTTGCTTCTTTCCGAAGTACCTCGTTACTGGGTACGTGAACACGAAGTAAATCAGCGTGACAATCCCCATCGACGGAAGCCACAATTCGGGATGATTTGCAGTGACATTCTGAACAACCTTGAGAATCTCGAACACACCAACATCAGAGGCGAAAGAAGAGTCCTTGATTACGACTGCGTACTCATTTGACCAGCCGGGCAGTGCTATCCTGAATGCTTGAGGAAGTACAATGTAGATCTGGGTCTGAAAACCAGTCATTCCGAGAGCTCTTGCTGCTATCACTTGGCCCTCGCTCACTGAGAGAATGGCCCCCCTGAATATTTGCGACTGGTATGCACCGCTACGTATACCCAGTGCCACGTATGCTCCCACGATGGGCCGTTGAATGGGATCGACGAACCAGAAAATGCTGCTCGCACCAAACGTGAAGATGTAGATCAGGACTAGTACTGGAATACCCCGTAGCACTTTTTCGTATGCTTCGGCCACCCAACCCATCTCTTCAGTTCCATAGACCCGCATGAGGGCCAGTATCAGACCAATGCCAAACCCCATGGCAAGACCAAAAAAGGTGATTTGCAGGGCGTCCGGCACGCCCCGTACAAGGAGAATCCATAGGATTGTAGGCATGTCGGGGCCCTGCTGCACCACTAATCACCCGAACCACTTTTCGACGAGCGCGTCAAGGCTACCATCAGAATAGGCATTGAGGATGACTGTGTTGATTGCTTTCAGAAGGTCCGGCGAGTCGTAGCGGCAGTACAGTGCCGTCGGGGGTGCCGGGACCGTGAAGATGTTCTTCAGGCTGTACACCTTCTGGTAGACCACGAGAACAGGCTCGTCGACGTACACCGCGTCCAGAGTTCCAGCAATTAGGTCCTGGAACATGATGTCGACTTTCTGATAGCGGTGCAGATCGATATTCGTACCATTCTTTACCAGAGCCGAGAGCTCCTCGTCCTCCACCGTGCCCGTCTGGACTCCGACAGAGTGGCCTGCGAGGTCCTCAAGGTCCTCGATTGCAAGAGTTGAGTTCCCCGTGACGACCACAACCTCGTTGGTCCTGATGTACGGGACAGAGAATGCGAGCTCCTCAGCACGTTCTGGCGTCACGAACATTGCCGCCGCCAACATGTCGACCGTTCCGGACTTGCAGGCTCCGACCAGTGCGTCAAAGTCCATGTCGCTCCAGTGGACAGTCACATTGAGATAGTCTGCGATCATGTTCACCAGGTCTATGTCAAAACCCTCGTACTGTCCGCTTGTTTCGTTGTAGTACTCGAAAGGCAACCATGGTGTGCTGGTACCGACGATGATGTAACCTCGAGCCTGTATCTGTGCCAGCAGTCCCGAGGGCTGCTCTGTGGGGGTTCCCGCAAAGGCAACCCACCCAACGCCAAAGCCTACAAGGACTCCGACAATCAGTGCGATTGCCGCAACTGCGTTCTTATCCATAGTGTGTTCCTCCTTCCTGTCAGTTTCCACGCTGACGAAGAGTGTTGATTGCACAAGGGAGTAAAAACTCTTCTGACTTGAATCATACTCTCTGTTCGGTAAACCGGCGGGTTCCGGTGCGTCCCTGCATGTGCAAAGGCGCTACGCACAGAACACATTCCACAAGCCGTGGTGACGCTATTCGGAACGGTTTTTACTCGCCCTTCGCCTAGAAGTATCTCATCAGGAGTCCGTGGTCTGGTGATTGGAGATTGAAGATTCTCGTACTGGGCGCCGGCCTCATGGGCAGGGGAGCAGCGTATGACTTGGCGCGGAACGATGCTGTTGATCGTGTGACTCCGGGTGACATAGACCTGTCAGCCGCACAGAAACTGGCCGAAGAGGTCGGCGGCAAGGCCGAGGCGCGAAAGGTGGATGCTCGTGACAAGTCACAGCTTAGGAACGTATTTGCCGAGGTTGATGCGGTGATTAGTGCGGTCAGCTACACAGTCAATCTTCTCCATACCGAGGTGGCCATCGAGACCGGGACTCATATGTGTGACTTGGGTGGCAACTTCAGGATTGTGCAGAGACAGCTCGAGCTCAGTGACCGCGCACGCGATGCTGGAGTCACCGTCATTCCCGACTGTGGTCTAGCACCGGGACTGACCAACGTACTTGTCCGGGCTGGCGTTGACGAGCTCACGAGCGTAGAGTCGGTCAAGATCAGGGTCGGCGGCCTGCAGCAGAAACCACGTCCCCCGCTGAACTACTCTCTTGTGTTCTCTGTTGAGGGGCTGATAAACGAGTATGTGGAACCCTGCATGGTCCTGCGCGATGGTAAGATCACGTACGAGGACCCTCTGGTTGGCTTCGAGCAGATTGAGTTTCCCGAGCCCTTTGGGACATTGGAGGCCTTCAACACGAGCGGTGGAACGTCGACCCTTCCACTGACATATGAGGGCAAGGTCAGGAGCCTAGACTACAAGACGATTAGGTACCCAGGCCACGGCCACAAGATGTGGTGCCTGATGAAGCTTGGATTCATGGACAGTGAGGAACAAGACTTCGACGGAGTGAAGATCGCACCACGCAAGGTACTGGAGCGGCTTTTGGAGCGGAACCTACCGCCGAGCGACAAGGATGCAACTCTTCTGCGCGTTATCGTGGAGGGCTGGAAGGGGACCGAGTCTAGAAAGATAGAGTTCGAGATGATTGACTACTTTGATGAGGCAACTGGGCTGACATCGATGATGAGGACAACCTCATTTCCTGCAGCGATTGCTGCAACGATGATGGTCGACGGGGGAATCTCACAGCGTGGGGTTCTCCCACCAGAGCGTGCAATTCCCCCGGACAGGTTTCTCTCCGAGCTCCGCAATCGCGGAGTCGTCATTGAGAAACGCATGTTCTGAGGTCTTGTTCACCCAGCACTCCGCCGGCGATACATCACAAATGCGACCACAACTATGGCGACCACTCCAACACCTGATCCGGCTACAACCATGTTGTTCATGGTAGGCAGGGGATCGGCCGCGTCGTTGGTGCCGTCGCCATCCGTGTCTGGCAAGAGCGGATTCGTACCAAGGGCAATCTCCTGTCCATCGCTGAGGGTGTCCCCGTCCGTGTCGCTAACCAGAGGATCGGTTCCATAGGCCTGTACCTCATCTCCATCCAACAGGCCATCTCCGTCCGTATCGCTGTTCGTCGGGTCAGTGGAGTTGAAGTACTCGTACAAGTTGGTCAGATGATCGTTGTCTGGGTCTTCGTCGGCATCGTCAGCGAGCGGGTCGAGTCCGTTGTCGACCTCCCATCCGTCAGGCATTCCGTCCTCGTCTGTGTCCGCAGATGATGGGTTGGTCCCCTCTGAATACTCATTGACATTGCTCAGCCCATCTCCGTCCTTGTCACCTGACGCATCATTTGTGAGCGGGTCGAGTCCGTTGTCGACCTCCCATCCGTCAGGCATCCCGTCGCTGTCCGAATCGGCGTTCTCAGGATTCGTGCCCACATTAAACTCTTGGAGATTCGTCAGGCCATCCCTATCGCCATCGTCTGCTGAATCGTCTGACAGCGGATTCAGACTGTGGTCCACTTCCCATCCGTCAGGCATTCCGTCACCATCGGTATCGTTGTCGTGCGGATTTGTCCCAGCTAGGTACTCATCGAGGTTCGACAGGCCATCGTCATCGGAATCTGCAGCGCCGTCCGACCCCGTCACATTGAGGTCATGTTGCCACTCCCAACCATCAGGCATTCCATCATCGTCTGTATCGTTGTCCAGTGGATCAGAACCAATGACGTAGACCTCAATGCCGTCAACCACGCCGTCGTCATCTGTATCATTCAACAGTGGATTGGTGCCGAAGTAGAGTTCCTCGGTGTAGTCGTTGACTGCATCGTTGTCTTCATCAATGACAATCGGGTAGTGGTCCACGGAGTTGCTCGGGCTGACTATGTACGGCTCGTCACCAATCCCATCGTGGTCGAGGTCAGAACCGTTGTAGTTGCAGTACCAGTTGCCCAGCGTGCCGTTATCCCATTGATTGTTGGAGCCCTCATCGAAGACCTGAGAGCTGTTGTGGTTATTGTGCTGGAGATAGTTCTCGTACATGACATTGTCATTTGAACTGTCTTCTAGGAATATTCCTTCAAGAGTGCAATTCTCAATGACATTGCCGTGGATTGTATTGTTTGACGAGTTACGCAGCCTTAATCCGTACGTGGCGCAGTAGGAAACGAGGCTCCCGACAATCTCGGAGTCATTGACGTTCTCAAAGAACAACGCTGAGTAGTTGGACGAAATAGTGCTGCCGACAATCCCTATTGCGGTGGAGTTTGTCACACTCACTGCCGCTTGATCTGCGGCAATTGTCATAGACTCTGCGCTGCAGGTTGTGCAGTTCGTAAGGAGAATGCCAACCTCTCCTGTAGCTTGCCCGCCAACTATTCCAACAGAGCTGCAGTTTCTCATGTTGAACACGGCGCCGGCAGAAGTTTCTCCCTCAACATCCAGAAGAACGGCCTTCGTCACGTTTGACAATAGTGTACCTACGTTGGTGGTACTGAACTCAACATTCTCGAAAACGATTTGCTGGGAGTCATAGATTGCGATTCCACGTGGCCCTTCAATAGTCATCACATTCACGGAGACCTCCGAGGAGCCTGTCAACTGAAGTCCTAGGTCGCTGGCGGCGAGGACGTTGTTGGTGAGATTGAGCCTCGTTGAGGCGTCCACGAGGAGTGGAATCTCGCCGTCTAAGAGAGTGTTGTTGACGAACACAATCTGGCTGTCCGTGACAGAGAGCGTCGTTGTCTTAGCAAAGAACCGGCAATCGAGCACTCCCAGTTGTGTTGAGTTCCTGTAGTCAATCGACTGGAGGTGGCTGTGAATCTCGCAGTTCCTCACCACTAGGTTCGATGTGCGAGCGAGGGCTTGAACTCCGTAGCTCTCTGTGCTGTTCACTGTGCAGTCGGTCAGGAATGTGAGACTGCAGTTGTACAGGCTGATGCCCACGAGTTTTGAAGTCATGGTCGCATTGTCAATGTTCACATACTCAGTTTCGGACAGATAGACACCATAGCTAGTCGTTGAGCCTATTGCCGAGTCAGTGATGGCGATGTTCGTGGAGTCCAAGACCCGTACGTAGCTCAGCTCCGAGTCGAATTGTCCTTGGACTGAAACGTTGTCCGACTCCCTTATGTCAAGAGCATATATCCTTGCGCTTGACACGACATGCTCTACGGATGTGTCCACACAGCCAACTATTCGGATACCGTGCTGGCCCGAGACCGTGAGGTGGCTCATCGCCACGGACGAGTACTGAACTTGGATGGCGGTGCCCACCGTGGTGTTCGCTTGCACGGTGATATTTGAGAGAGTCAGACTGTGAGATTGGTGTGCAAAGATACCGAAGTAAACCTGATCGAAGACCGAGTTCTCGATTGTGACTGTCTTGTTCGTGTTGACCCACAATCCAGTACGATCACCGTTACTACCGTAACTATATCCCGCATGGCGAACAACGGTGTGGTTAAGACATAATGCCCCGTATACCCGAATATAGAAAGCATAACTGGGATTCTGTGCTGTGATTGTGCAGTTCACCATGCTAAGAGATCCGTGTTCTGTGACATCGAGCCTGTAGTGAGTTGAAGATGTCGACGCGAAGACGATGGTTGTATTCTCAAAGATTGCTGTGCTGTTGACGATGAGATCGCCACTGAGAACTATTGTTTCATTTGCCACTCTCGTTTCGCTATTGATGTACCAGGTCCCAGAGGCCGGAGGTGGCCAATCGCCAGTGCCGGTTGCCATGGCCGGACCAAAAAGAAACGGTGACATCAAGGCAATTGCGACGAGAGCAGCGGTGCATCTCGCAAGTCCTCTGCGGTTCACCTTTGATCATCTCGTGCTACTTTTGCGTGTATCTGCGCCCAGCCATTTTAGTGCACTATTATACTTTTTGACAGACTAGCCGCCCTCACAATGCTATGCCTCTCAAGACCACGAAAAACCCGATAAGTCGCCGTGTCCTCTACGTGTGATTGGGCAAGGCACATGGTCGACTACGAGAGATTGTTCGAGAAGATACAAGACGCCCGCGACGTGCTGCGGGACATTGCAAGAGTAACACCACTGGACCGTTCTACGACGTTCAGCAGAATGACAGGCGGTGAAATCTATCTGAAGCTGGAGAACCTGCAAAAGACCGGCTCCTTCAAGGTACGTGGCGCAGCGTATGCGATGTCGCAACTGAGCGATGAGGAGAAGAGGGCGGGAGTCATCGCCGCCTCTGCAGGGAACCATGCCCAGGGTGTGGCCTACGCCGCAACACGTTTGGGAATCAAGTCTACAATCGTGATGCCCGTATTCTCTCCCGTGGCGAAGATTCACGCAACAAGAGGCTACGGTGCCAACGTTGTCCTGCACGGAACGGTCTTCGACGAGGCTCTTGCGAAGGCGAGGGAGATCGCAGAGGAGACCGGTGCAACGTTCATTCACCCCTTCAACAATGAGGATGTGATTGCTGGACAGGGAACAATTGGCCTTGAGATCATGGAGGCCCTACCTGACGTTGATGTTATTGCCGTACCTGTGGGCGGCGGAGGTCTCGTGTCCGGGATTGCGATTGCCGCCAAGCACATTCGGCCCGAGGTCGAGGTCTATGGCGTGGAGGCGGCGAGTGCAGCCGCCATGCGCGAGTCACTGGCCACGGGTCACTTGGTCAAGGCCGAGCGTCTGGACACCATCTGTGACGGGATTGCAGTAAAACAGCCCGGAGAACTCACTTTTGAGACTGCCAAGGACCTTCTGAGCGGAGTTGTCACGGTGGAAGAACTGGAGGTCACAAGGACCCTGTTTCTCCTACTTGAGCGGGCCAAGAGCGTTGTTGAGCCGGCTGGCGCGGTCGGCCTGTGTGCCTTTCAATACGGCAAGATTGACGTTGAGGGAAAGAAGGCCGTGGCAGTGTTGTCGGGCGGCAATATCGACATGAGTCTGATGGGGCGTGTCGTTGCCAAGGAGCTCTTTCGGCTCGGCAGGTCGGTCCGGTTGCGTGGCACGATTCTGGACAGGGTGGGTGTCCTCAACCGGATAATCGGAGTCGTTTCAGCATCGGGAGTCAACGTGATTGAAATAATCCATGACCGTGCAGATCCTGACATTGCACCCAACAAGGCCGAATTGACAATGGTCTTGGAGATTCCAGAGCAATCTGCGTTGGATGCGCTGTTGGACACCTTGCGTGAACATGGATTCCAGTTCGAAGTCTACGAAGACTGACAGGCCTTCCTGTGAAATTCCCCTTGCACCGGATTCGCAATCTTCTTCGTGAAAATTCGCTTGTACTAGGACCAAAATTCCGACGGCTCAGAGAGCTATGTCATTGCCCGGTTTCAGGGGCGACCGGACGGCCGCCCCGAATCTGTTCGCTCGATTAGTATTCAACGCCGAGCCGCTTGGACAGCTTCTCAAGCATGTCCTTGACCATGGCCGCGAGGTCGTACTCGGGTTTCCAACCCCACTCCTCGCGTGCCACACTGTCATCTATGGAACGAGGCCAAGACTCTGCAATCTCCTGTCTGTAGTCCGGCTTGTACTCGATTTCAAACTCAGGGATGTGCTTCTTAATCTCGTTAGCAATCTCCTCGGGTGTGAAGCTCATCGCTGTCACGTTGAAGCTGCGATGTTTCAGCCTGCTTGCGTCTGCCTCGATAAGGTCAATCGTGGCCTTCAGGCAGTCTGGCATGTACATCATGGGGAGTGCAGTGTCCTTCGCAAGGAAGCATGTGTAGCGCTTGTTCTTCAACGCCTCGTAGAAGATCTCCACGGCATAGTCTGTGGTCCCACCTCCCGGGAGGGCCTCGGAGCTGATGATGCCAGGGTACCTCAGCGACCTGAAATCCACATCGAACCGGTGCGTGTAGTATTCGCCCAGAAGCTCGATGAATACCTTTGTGACACCGTACATTGTAGTCGGACGCATGATCACGTCGTTTGGCGTGTTCTCCTTGGGAGTACTCGGGCCAAACGCTGCAATGGAACTCGGGATCATGACTTGGTCGAGGTTGAGGATGCGCGCCGCCTCGAGCACATTGTATGATCCCTCAACGTTCGTCCTGTACGCGAGCTGTGGGTTCTTCTCTCCCACTGCTGAGAGAACGGATGCATTGTGGATTATGATATCAATGTCGAGGTCCACAAGAAGCTGGTGCAGTTGGCCCGTGTTAAGCACATCTAGCTGATAGTAGGGCCCGTCCTCCTTCAGGATCGCCGGCGGTTTCTTTCGGCCTGTCGCAATGATGTTCTCACCGCCATATCGTCTTCTCAGCTCGCCCACGAGCTCGGTGCCAATCTGGCCGTAGCTACCTGTCACAAGTATTCGCTTGGTCATCTCTGTCACCTTCGAGTGGCCACGTTGCAGCGGACCCATCGCAGTTCACAATGACACTTTCGGGAGATCACTGCCTCCATCGTCTGGACCGCTCCCCGCTCGTGGCCTTGACTTGTTTCACCTGCGCCCAGCCCGTTTTGCAATGCATAAAAAGGCTGCGAGTGCTGGCCAAGGTTGCACCGGCTGGGACACTTGGTTCGTCTGATTGCGTCTTCTCGGCAGTAACTCTAAAAGCCTTCATACAGAATCAGGATTAGGGGAAATCGTGAAGATGGCATGCGCACGAGTGTTTTCTTCTGTGCTCTTGTTGGTCCTCATGCTGGCATCGGTGGTGTCCCTTGTGTCGGCCCAGACGACACTTACGCCCAACACACCACTGACGAACCAATATCTCGAGTCGAGACAATCGCCTGATTATTCACCAAACTACTACTCCATCTATCTCTCAGTGGGATGGTGGTCTGTGATCATCACATCGAATAGCCAGAACGAGGCACCTCCCGAGGTACTGATCACAGTGGCTCGTGACGCAAACTTCACAGACCAGTTGGCTGTGAGCGGCACAGGATATGGTGATCACTCTTTCGTTCTCTTCAATGTCGTCGACGCGGGGACGATTCATATCCGGGTGGAGGAGAACTCCGAGAATGGTGACAGCTCGGGATACTACACCATAATTGTGACTGATGTGTCGGGAGCCAGTTTGACCAGTCAGGTTTCTCACGAGGGCGGTTCAACGCTGACCCTATTGATCGTCCCTCCAATAATCGTCACTAGCCTGGTTTTCGTTGGCATAGTGGTGGCACTTGCGGTGAGGTCAAGACAATCTAGGAGCAGCGCTCAGCCGGGCTCTGTTGCTGTTCAGCCACCGACACAGTCAGGTCCCCGCACAGAGTATCGCTCCTATCAACCGGACTCTGATGCACCGAGAGTTGTCATGCTCCCAACGATCTGCCCCTCGTGTGGTGCGCCGATAGTGTCTGAAGAGGTCGAGTGGGTCGGTCCTCTTGATGCTCGCTGCAGCCACTGTGGCGCGATAGTGCGGGCTAGGCCAGAAGACCTGTGATGTTACTATCTGATGGTCACACGGAGAAACGCCAGTCATTTTCTTGCGAGGCAGGAGTAGGTCATTTCGAAACCTACTCGAGCTGTCCTCGCTCTTCTTTTATTGCAGCCTGCGCTGCTGCAAGTCTGGCGATTGGCAACCTGTACGGTGAGCAGGATACGTAGTCCAGACCTATCTTGTGGAAGAACTCAACCGACCGTGGGTCACCGCCGTGTTCGCCGCACACGCCCAGTTTGATGTCCGGTCTCGTCTTTTTACCACGTTCAATTGCAATTTGCATAAGACCGCCAATGCCCCTCTTGTCTATGCTCTGGAACGGATCATTTCGCAGAAGGTGCCGCTCGAGGTACGTGGGCAAGAAACTGCCGATGTCGTCGCGGCTGAAGCCAAAGCCCATCTGTGTAAGGTCGTTGGTCCCGAACGAGAAGAACTGGGCGGTCTTCGCCATGTCGCCGGCACGCATGCACGCACGTGGGAGTTCAATCATTGTGCCGTACATGTAGTCAAAGTCGACGCCGGTGTCCCTCTTTACCTCCTCGTAGACATTGTCCACGACCATCTTCATTGCCTGAAGCTCGGCTGCGCCGACAGTCACGGGGATCATTAGTTCCAAATGTACCTTCTTGCCCTCCTTCTTGAGCTCGACAACGGACTCGAAGATTGCACGGACTTGGGTCTCATATATCTCCGGATACGTGATTCCCAGCCGCACACCTCTGTGACCCATCATCGGGTTGTTCTCGTGAAGCTCTTCTCCACGCCTTCGAATCTCAGCGACGTCAATGCCCAATGCATGGGCAAGACGCTCTTGTCCGATGCGGCTCTGCGGCACAAACTCATGAAGCGGCGGGTCCAGAAGTCTGATGGTTATCGGAAGTCCCTCCATGACTTCCATGGTGGCCTTGACATCCTTCTTGATGTATGGTGCCAGCTCCTTCAGCGCATGAAGGCGCTCCGTCTTGGACTGGCTCATGATCATCTTTCTCAGAAGGAACAGAGGCTCCTCGCTTCCCTCCCCGTAGAACATGTGCTCGGTTCTGAAGAGACCGATGCCTTCAGCCCCGAACTCGCGGGCCATTTTGGCATCCTCGGGTGTATCTGCGTTTGCACGGACGCCGAGTCGTCTGTACTTGTCAACCAACGCCATGAACTTCTGGAGTCGGGGGTTGTGTGTGGAGTCGATCATTGGCAGGG
The DNA here is from genome assembly GCA_003662765.1 of Candidatus Thorarchaeota archaeon. Classification (GTDB taxonomy): domain Archaea; phylum Asgardarchaeota; class Thorarchaeia; order Thorarchaeales; family Thorarchaeaceae; genus B65-G9. The sequence continues at coordinate 4,748 of QMYR01000030.1, read as the reverse complement.
CGCCCTCGTAGACAAGACCCTGTGTGCCGTTCAGGGTGAGGACGTCGCCCTCCTTGTACACTTTCCCGTTGACGACCATCTCCTTCTTGAAGGGGTCTATCTCAAGGTCCGCACAGCCCACTATGCAGCACTTCCCCCAGCCCCGTGTCACGAGTGCCGCGTGACTGGTCATTCCGCCTCTTGCGGTGAGGAGTGCTGTTGCAGCCCTCATGCCCTCAATGTCTTCCGGGCTGGTCTCTTCACGGACGAGAATGACCTTCTTGCCCTTCTTCGCCCATGCGATTGCATCTTCGGAGGTAAACACGATTTGTCCAACAGCTCCCCCAGGTCCGGCGGGTAGGCCGCGCGCTATGGGTGTGTGTTTCTTCTCCTCCTGTGGGTCGAGGATTGGAAACAAGAGCTGCCCCAGCTGCTCGGGGGTGATTCTCATGACGCAGGTCTTCTCATCAATGAAATTGCCCTCCAACATATCGAGCGCGATGTTCAGGGCTGCAGTGGCTGTTCGCTTGCCAACCCTGTGTTGAACAAGAAACAACTTGCCCTCTTCAATCGTGAACTCAAGGTCGACCATGTCCTTGGCGTAGTCTTCCAGTATCTCCCGAATCTTAACGAGTTCCTCGTAGATCTCGGGCATTCGTTCCTCCAGTGTCGGGAGATGCTTGTTCTGTTCGTTCTTGCTGACTTCGTTCAGGGGGTTGGGCGTTCGTATCCCCGCCACCACATCTTCTCCCTGAGCGTTGAACAGGCACTCGCCATAGAACTCATTCTCGCCTGTTGCCGGATTACGAGTGAAGGCCACACCTGTCGCAGAGTTGTCTCCCATGTTTCCAAAGACCATGGTCTGAACCGTACACGCAGTCCCCCACTCATCGGGTATGTTCTCGATGCGACGGTAGGCTACAGCACGGGCTCCGTTCCAGCTCTTGAAGACCGCCGTGATTGCACCCCACAGTTGCTCCATGTGGTCATCAGGGAACTCGCGTCCCAGTACCTCCTTGACACGCTGCTTGAATAACTCGACTAGGTCTTTCAGGTCTTCTACGGTCAGATCCGTGTCGCTTGTCGCCCCTACTTCTTCCTTCTTCTTCTCCATGATCCATTCGAGCTGCTGACGAATGCCTTGCCCCTCTTCGGGCTCAACTCCCTCTGCCTTTTCCATCACAACATCGCTGTACATCATGATGAGGCGTCGATACGTGTCGTACGCAAACCTCTCATTGCCAGTTGACTCGATAAGACCTGGCAGCGTCTTCGATGTGAGGCCAACATTGAGTACGGTCTCCATCATGCCCGGCATGCTCTGTCGAGCGCCAGATCTACACGAAACGAGCAAGGGGTTCTTGGGGTCGCCAAAGCCCCTACCCATGGTCTTCTCCAAGAATCTCAACGCCTGAATAATCTGTTGTCTGACATCATCCGGCAGCTCGCCTTCGCGCATGTAGATGTTGCATACCTCAGTGGAGATCGTGAAGCCTGGAGGCACTGGCAGACCGAGAAGCGTGGCACTTGCAAGAGACGCGCCCTTGCCGCCAAGAATCTCCTTCATGTCACCTGTGCCATCGGCCTTTCCGGCACCGAATTTGTAAACGTACTTCTTTCCTTCAGCCATGACGTAACAGCCTACCTATCATTCCTATTGCAATCTATCGTCAACCATTCAGACCTGAGAACACACGGTCTTCGGGGCGGGTACACAGGTCCTTACGGGGACTTGTCCCTCGTGACTCTTCGCTTCCCGGCTTTTAATCTGACTCTTCTGGCAGCGAGCATCTTTTCGGTGTAGGGTGCTTGTTGGTCGAGGGGAATGCTTTTCTTTGCGGCCTGGGCTGACATAAGGGCGCAACGTCCAGACCTGCGTATGTCCGGAGGCACAGCAATTGATAGATCTCACAATTCACGAGGACCAGCTGGAGAGAACGGTCCAGCGGTGCAGAGAGCGAAACATCATAATCCCCACGTTCAAGCAGATGAAGAACCCCGCGTTGATTCCCAGTCAGATAAAGGAACAACTTCGAGAGATTGGGCTCTGGGACATCGTGCCGCAGAACCTGTTCAGAATTACGTGGAAGAACGAGCCGGTCGAGCACGGGGGCCTGTTCAGGGACATTGCGAACTACATGGAGATTCCACCCGAGATTTCTGGCGTGGAGGCCCGCATCATCGCTCTCGTTGGTAAGTGGTTTCCCACGGGCGCACACAAGGTAGGTGCGACCTTCGGCTGTCTTGTGCCTCCCCTCGTGACTGGACAGTTCGACCCCACCCGTCACAAGGCCGTCTGGCCGAGCACGGGGAACTACTGCAGGGGTGGTGCCTACGACGCCACCCTGCTTGCGTGTGAGAGCATAGCTATCCTGCCCGAAGAGATGTCACAAGAGCGTTTTGACTGGCTGAGGAAGGTGGCGGGTGAGATAGTTGCGACACCGGGCTCCGAGAGCAACGTGAAGGAGATATACGACAAGGTCTGGGAGCTCCGTAGGACTCGCGACGACATCTTTGTGTTCAATCAGTTCAGCGAGTTCGGCAATTACCTGTTCCACTACGATGTCACTGGTCATGCCATGGAGGAGGTCATCGAGAAAGAGATTGGCGGAGGTAGATTCCAGGCAGTCTGCCTGACAACTGGTTCAGCTGGGACAATCGCATGCGGCGACTATTTGAAGCAGGTCTATCCGTCCTCCAAGGTCGCAGCGGGGGAGGCCCTTCAATGTCCAACCCTCCTGCTCAATGGATACGGAGCCCATCGCATCGAAGGCATCGGCGACAAGCATGTGCCGTGGATTCATAACGTCAGAAACACCGACATGGTAATAGCGATTGACGACAACGACACCATGAACCTCATGCGTCTGTTTAATGAGCCGGCAGGTCGCAAGTACTTGATCAACGATGTGGGCGCGCCGGAGGAGATTGTCGACAACCTTGACCTCCTCGGTATCTCGTCCATCGCGAACCTTCTCATGTGCATTAAGTTCGCAAAGTACTACGAGCTGAATCGTGACGACCTCATCATCACTGTGTTCACTGACTCCATGGACATGTACCATTCCCGGCTTCATGAGGCCCGGCAAAGCCACGGCGAGTACACCCGTGAGGACGCAGTGCGGGACTTCCATCTTAGTTTGGCAAGCACAAAGATTGACGCGATGCAGGAGCTCACATTCTACGATCGGAAACGTATCCACCATCTGAAGTATTTCACTTGGATTGAGCAGCAGAAGTTTGACCTTGAGGAGCTCAACAGCCAGTGGTACGACTACCATGAGTACTGGTCTGCTATCCAGGCGTTGGTACCACAAATCGACTCTCTGATTGAACGGTTCAACGAGCGTGTTGGTCTTCTGCGATAGCAGTTCAGAGGACGACGATTGGCAGCCTAATCTCGAATGTTGCCCCCTGTCCTTCCCGGTCCACAAGTTCGATGGAACCGCCACAGCTGACAATGATGCGCTTGGTGAGATAGAGTCCGAGCCCGCCACTGCTCCTTCCTGTTCCACGCGTGAACAGAGTCTTTCTGGCGTCCGGAGTTATGCCGGGGCCATTGTCAGACACGGTGACCTTCATAGTGCCATTTTCTCTCTCCACGGTGACTGTGACCCTAGCGTCCTTTCCTCCGTGCTGGTACGCATTCCGGAAGAGATTGTAGAACGCAGTGGGGAGAAGCGGGCTTGCCATTACTCTTACTCCGATTAGACTGTCCGGGACCTCCAGAGTTATCTCCATTCCGAGGTGCGCCTTAGAGGCGTCATCTATTGTCTTCTCAAGAAGAGACGTTAGGCTAGTTTCCGTCAGCTGGTCTGCGTCGTCGAAAGCCCGAACGAGGTCCACCATTCGTAGTGCTGCACTACGTGCGGCCTCAAGCATCGTGCGTGCAGTCTGTGGTAACTCTTGCGAGAGATCGAGTACGGACTCGATGTATGAGAGAACCACCTGTACGTCATTCATGACATCGTGTTGCAGAAGCTGAGTGTACACCCTCAAGAGCCTTCGCTGCTGTTCTTGTATGAACTCTTTTCGCTTGAAATCAGTGACATCACTGATGACCATCATCATGCTCCGCTGAGATGCGTGGCCTAAGGTTATGGGGATTGTCGATAGTCTCACCGCAATATTGCTACCCCTCCCGGCCAGAAGTCGAACATCTAGCATTCCGGAGAGGTCGCCCTTGAGTACTTGACGAAATCTCTCTCCGTCATTCGACGTGACGAGTAGATCCTCAAACGGTGTGCTGACCAAGCTCTTCTCGTCGCGTTGAATCATGGATGCGAATGCGCCATTGACCTTGAGTATCATGCCATTAGAGTCGACAATTACGACCCCCTCTGGGATGGTCTCAATGAGGCGTAGCTCAGTCTGTCCTAGATTCGGCATATCAGGTTCCATAGTGACGACCTACCGGAGCAATTCCACCACTTGACCAGCTGACTCCGCAACTGATATTCCTGTGCTGATGGCCGTTGATGTGCGATGCATCCAGTTGTCTAGAATGTGCCTGTTCTCGCGCGAATGTGATGCCCCGCACTTCATCTCCAGTAGAACCCTTGGTTCTTCGAAGGATTGTAGACCGTGTTGTGGTGGTGGCATTTCTAGTCAAACTATCAGCCGATAGATTATAACATTTGCTATTACCAACGGTAAGTGATTCTCTAGTGGCGCTCCTGTCCTTCCGCTCTTCGCGAGCGCACATCATAGTAATCACACATGCGCGAGAGCGCTCCAATGGCCTCTGAGACGTTCCTGAAGACTGGCAG
>QMYR01000029.1 GCA_003662765.1 Candidatus Thorarchaeota archaeon | reverse complement strand
CGTCGAGCATCTTCCTTTTCCCATTGCGAGGCCGAGCCTCATGAGGTCCCAACGATGGGAGGGACATCATTGAGATCAACCCGGCATAGTGGCCGAGAGGAGAGCGACCTGTTGTCTGGAATCACCCAGCTTGGAGTAAGCGGCACCACAAGAGGTAAAGGATCAATTGGGCGGACGTTAGGGCATTTCTGCAAGGTGTGCCCCTTCGCAAAGCTTATATACCAAATGGTCCCTAGTGGCTAGTGAACACTTAGTCCCTAGTACAGGGATGGAAACAGCACAGAAGCCCCTCGGTGACTCAGGGCGGGAATGCCCGCCCGGGGCTTCCCAGCGGAGGTGTGTTCTATGATAATTGATGACGAGTTTGACAAGATAGTACGCCAGATGTTCGAACGCTTCTTTGGAGGCCCCATGGAGATGGGACCAGAAGGCAGCGCCACATTCACATTCAGGATGATGACCACAGGGATGGGGCCTGAGCAGAACGAGATCCCTCAGACCACGGGGCGAACCAGAGATGTGGAGCAGATAGAGCTAGAAGACAGGATGATCATGATAGTTGATGGAGTGAACACTGATATTGAACCAGCTGTCAGTATGAGGGACGGACAGCTTGTGATCGAGTTCACCGACGGGGAAAACAACACGATGAAGTTCGACATTCCGTTCAATGTGGACATTGAGAAGTCACGTGTTTCCCTGAGAAACGGGGTACTCGAGATTGACCTCGTAAAGGACGCTGATGACAAGTCCGGCAAGAACGAGGGCGCTCTGCAATACGAGTAAGGGGTGAAGAGGAAGATGCCAAAGTCAGTGAAGCTGAAGGTTGCCGCGGCAATGCCAAGGGATCAGGGCCGCGGCATAGTGAGGCTCAACAGCTCCGTACGAAGGGAGCTGGGAATAAACTCCGGAGACTACGTGCTGCTTAAGGGGACCAAGGAAACCGTCGCAGTCTGCTGGCCCGCGCTCAAAGAGGATGAGGTCCTCGACATGGTACGAATGGACGGCCTCATCAGGACGAACGCGGGAGTGAAGCTGGGGGAGGTGGTCGAGATAAGCCCCGTAAACGTCCCAGAGGGGACCAGGGTGGTGCTCGCGCCGAGCCAGCCAGTTAGATTCCAGCGCGGCTTCGAGGAGTACGTGAAGCACCAGCTGATGAACAAGCCAATCACGAGAGGCGACATCATCATGATCGCTTCCATTGGACAGGGGCTGCAGTTCACGGTGACGGCCGCCGCGCCTGGCAAGCACGTGAGAGTGGGGCCAGCGACACAAGTCGAGGTTCTCACCAAGCCTGCGAAGCCAGAGGAGGTCACCGTTCCGCAGGTCACGTACGAGGACATTGGAGGTCTTGGCAAGGAGCTCCAGAAGATTCGTGAGATGATAGAACTGCCAATGAAGAGCCCCGAGCTGTTCAAGAGGCTGGGAATCACACCTCCGAAGGGCGTGCTGCTTCACGGTCCTCCTGGTACGGGCAAGACACTGATCGCAAAGGCTGTGGCCAATGAGTCCGGCGCCACGTTCCGCGTGATCAACGGTCCGGAGATAATGTCCAAGTTCTACGGCGAGTCAGAACAGAAACTCAGGGAGGTCTTCGAGGACGCCGAGAAGAACGCACCAAGCATCATCTTCATCGACGAGCTTGACAGCATCGCGCCGAAGCGTGCCGAGGTAACTGGCGAGGTCGAACGACGAGTGGTCGCACAGCTGCTGTCACTAATGGACGGGCTGGCAGGACGCGGCCAGGTGATAGTCATTGGTGCGACCAACAGACCAGACGATGTCGACGAGGCCCTGAGACGTCCGGGAAGATTCGACAGAGAGATTGAGATAGGTGTTCCTGACAAACAGGGCAGGCTCGAGATCCTGCAGATTCACACCCGGTCCATGCCTCTGGGCGAAGATGTCAATCTTGAGAAGCTCGCAGCGAGGACCCATGGTTTTGTGGGAGCAGACCTTGCGGCCCTTGCAAGAGAGGCCGCCATGCAGGCCCTGAGAAGGGCACTGCCCCATGTCGATCCCGAAACCGGTGACATCCCACCAGATGTGCTCAACAATCTCTATGTCACCATGGAGGACTTTGAGAAGGCTCTGTCAGAGGTATCACCATCAGCCCTGAGAGAGGTTCTCGTCGAGAAGCCCAACGTCCACTGGGAAGATGTAGGTGGCCTTGAGAAGGTGAAGGCTCAGCTAAGGGAGGCTGTCGAGGCACCGCTGAAGCATCCCGAGGTCTTCGAGGAGATGGGTATCAGGGCTCCAAAGGGTGTCCTCCTGTTCGGTCCCCCAGGCACTGGCAAGACACTGCTTGCCAAGGCCGTGGCAACCGAGAGTGAGGCCAACTTCATCTCTATTCGGGGCCCTGAGATCTTCAACAAGTACGTGGGCGAATCCGAGAAGGCCATCCGTGAGATCTTCAAGAAGGCACGGCAGACAGCCCCCTGCGTGCTGTTCTTCGATGAGATTGACGCCATCATGAGCGCGAGAGGCTTACGTGACGACACTGGCGTGACGCAGCGAATCGTCAACCAGTTCCTCGCAGAACTCGACGGAATGCAGAGCCTCCAGAACGTGTTGGTCATCGGGGCGACGAACCGTGCGGACATACTTGACCCCGCCGTGCTTCGCCCAGGTCGTTTCGACACCATCCTATTCGTGCCACCGCCTGACAAGGAGGCCAGAATAGCGATTCTCAAGGTCCATACGAAAAACATGCCACTGCATGAGAATGTCAGTCTTGAGGACCTTGCCGAGATGACCGAAGGCTTCTCTGGCGCCGATCTTGAGAATCTGTGCCGCGAGGCGGCGATGGCTGCGGTGAGGGACGACTGGAAGGCCAAGCCTGTTGAGATGAAGCACTTTGAGATGGCCCTGAAGGAGGTGCGCCCGAGCATCTCACCCGAGGACCTCAAGAGATTCGAGGCGATGGCCGAGAATGTCCTGCGGCGCAAGACGAGTACTCGGGAGCCTACCGGATACGTGTGAACTTGGCAGGACAATGAATAGATGGGTCCAGTGGACTTACTCCACGGGCCCACAGACTCTTTTTTTCTAGGTGTCCAGTTTCTGGAGTCGAATGAAATACTCCTATAAGGCCTGCAGTTCTTGGTTGGCCAAGACTTGGCGCATAGGATGTGAGCTCGCCCATGACACTACGCTGGATACTCAATCTCTGTCCTTTCCTGCACTTCGACAACTCTCGCGTCGAAGATTACGAACACAATATCAGCATCGCGTCGTGGAATGTGAAGAGCATTCTCGACTTCCTTGAGATAGATGAGTCAAACCGGTTTGCAATAGGACAGGCGACGCTTCTTGAGGGATTCAAGCGACTGTTTCCAAACTACTGGGATGTTTTGCATCAGCATGTTCTTGAGGGGCGCATTGAGATAGTGGGCGGCACCTACGTCATGCCTGATCTCATCATTCCGGACGGCGAGTCTATCGTGAGACAGTTTCTTCATGGTACGCGGTTCGTCCGAGATGAGCTTGGCGTGGAGCCCCGGACGGCATGGGCGATCGACTCGGCGGGCCACTGCTCACAGCTTCCTCAGATTCTCAGACAATGTGGAATGGACACCTACTTCTTGTGGCGAGGCGTGCCCCACGATGCACCCAGCGAGTTCGTCTGGAGAGGTCCCGATGGCAGTAGAGTGAACGTGGTCTGGCTGGTGTCTGGGTATGACTGCGCTGCGTGGCTCTCGGAGAACACACGAGAGGCCTTCACGAAGCTGCTGGGCATTGTCGACTCTGTGGGAGGGAGAGCAGCCTCACAGAACCTGTTCATACCTGTTGGTGGAGAGCTCGTTCCCCCCGCCATGCACCTGTCGGACATAGTGCGTGAGTGGAACTCGACGTTCGAGGACATGCGGGCTGTCATTGTCACTCCACGAGAGTTTGCAGAGCGCCTCAAGGCTGTTCAGTCGCAGCTTCCCACAATCACAGGACCATTGTGCTCGGGGCGCTTCGCGCCAGTGCGTCACGGTGGTCTCAGCTCCCGCATCTCGCTGAAGATTCTGAACCGACAACTGGAGACCCTCCTCTATCTAGTGGAGCTCTACCTTGCAGTTGCAGGTATGCAGAAACAGGACGAGGTTGAAAATCTATGGAGAATTCTGATGTTCAATCAGGACCACAACATCATCAGGGGTACCATCGCAGACGGGCCGTATCTTCTGGCAGTCAGAAGATATAGACAGGCAATCGACCAGGCGGAAGAGTTGCTCGAGGAGACTCTCACGCAAATAGCATCGAGAATCACCGACTCAGAATCTGCATTGCGGGTCGCCGTATTCAATCCCTTGCCGTGGTCACGAAGGGGGATTGTCAGAGTGTCCATCGACAAGCGGAAGGTTGGTGGCCCGGCGTTCAAGATTGTAGGTCCCAACGGGGAGAGTGTCACATACCAAGTAGTCGACGAGAACGAGACCACAGCAGAGGTCGTCTTTGTGGCGACTGACGTACCAAGTCTTGGTCACCAGCTGTTCCGCGTCGTTCCCGCAGATGAAAGACCGGAGTTCGAGAATCACGTGAAGACGGGGCCCAACTGGATTGAGTGCGGGCGCTTCTCAATCGAGGTGGACCGATTCAATGGCGCAATAACGCGAGTGTATGATAAGGAGAACCAGTTTGAGGTACTGCGTGGAAGTGGCAATATCATTGTGATGGAGAACGACGTTGGGGACCTCTACAGACACGATCGAAGCCGTTTGTCACCCCGAGGCATAGAGATCACGTCGCTCAGGGTTTCAGGAGATGTCAAAATCGTTGAGGACGGGCCTGTGCGCGTGATGGTGGAGATCTCAGGAAGCATTGCGGGGTCTAGCCGGATACAGAGAATCACCATGTACGACGCCCTAGACAGAATCGACTTTGAAACAGAACTTGACTTTCGAGGGCAAGACAAGCGTGTTTCAGTTCAATTCCCGTTGACGGCATTTTCTGAACGCGTCACAGTGGGCGCACAGTTCGGCGCGGAGGAACGGTCAACAAGTCAAGATGAAACCGACTGGGTCGAAAAGACGGGAGGAACGTTCGCGGCCCTCGACTGGGTGGACTGTGCCGGGCCAGACCTTGGGGTCACAATCAGCACAGTTGGGCTACATGAGTTCGCTTTCAGGGACGGACTCCTCAGAATCACGCTGCTACGAAGCGTAGACCATCTCTCGCGAGGAACCGACGACGAAGTCGTTGAATCAGAGACCGCCTTGGAACACGGCCCGCATATGTTTCGCTATGCCCTGATTCCGCACGCTGGAAACTGGAAACAGGGAAAGGTCTGGCGAGCCGCGGCAGAGCACAGGCTGCCGCTCATGGCAGTTCCTCTCGATTCTGGCATAGGAAACGATGTCAGCACAGGTTCACTTCTGACGATATCCGGGATGGACCTAGTGGTATCCAGCGTCAGACCGGGTCGCCACGAGAACGAGGTTCTTGTGAGGCTATACGAGCCGGCTGGGCATGGAGGCTCTGCGACGTTGGAGTTTGACAGGCCGCTGAAGTCCGCTGTGCTTGTGGACCTACGAGAACACGAGATAGGCGAGCTGCCGGCCAACGGACGAACTGTCACACTTCCCGTCGATGCTCATGCAATCCTGACAGTGCGCGTACAGTTTGAGAGCCGAACCGATAACGAATAGAGAAATCTACACACACGATACGCTTTTGAAGGCACTTGAACAGAGCGCATGCGACAGACCGGCGCAACGAGGGATGAACATGGGCGACTTCTATCCGATCTCCCCACTTGTCGGAATCACCAACACTAGTTACGCGGCGCAGGCAGGAGTCATGGACGAGAAGTGGGCAATCCGAGTCGTGAGGGGAAAGAAGATCATCGCAGAGAAGACAATGAACAGCCTAGACCTTGAGAGCATGGTCGGCGTGATATACGGTCACGCAAGAATCGAGGGACTCAGTCGGCACTCTGTTGCTATGTGCGCTGGTCGGTTGATGCAGTTTGCAAGGCGTTACCAGGAGTCAGGCATCTGCCCCAACTATGAGATTCCAGACCTCGTCCGTAGCGATGGCACACGAGTCGGTACGCAGACATCAGCTGAAACGGAACAGATCACCAGCAGCGATGCGTCGCTTCCCACACCCGAGAGCGTTGCGGAAACTGCTGAGGAACGGTCTTTTGCTCACCTAGGAGCGGTACCTAAGATCGCCCCTCTTGGAGGAAAAGACCTCTGGAAGTCCTGTGTCAACGCAAGAGGCCATCTCGTTGTGGGCATGGCCATCTACGGTGGGGGTCTGCCCGAGGGCCATCTGGAGGCCATGTTCCGCAGGGTTGCAGACAATCTCATTCACGAGTGGGGTCGATCAGGCGATGCAAACGACCTCATCAGAGGCTTCGCCACGCTCATCCAGAGCTGTTCCGATGAAAACCAGATTCCGGTCACGAGTGGGAACGATGTGACGATTGAAACAGGGACCTGTCAGCTCCTCCGACTGGCACGGGAGCTTGACCCGGAGATGAAGCACATTCCGCGCGGCTACCCGTGCGCCTTCCACGAAGAACTCGGTCGGCGCATTGCCGAACTCACGGGTGTCAAAATCCACATCAACACATCGTCCACGGGGTGCAGGGTGACGTTGAGCGTGGAGTGACGGAACACATCGCCGACAATCTTAAATCAATCAGGCCGACTGACGTTAGAATAAGACGAGACGGCAAGAGAAACCGGCTCACGTGGGAGAATGACATATGGCTTACTTGACATGGCGTGAACACGTTCGTTCTGGACCGGTCTGTTTCGGCGCTCTGCTGGTAATAGCGGGCGCGGTGATTGCTCTCCTTCCCCGAATGGGAATGGAGCCACTTGGAGCAAACACCGTGCTGGTAGGAGCGGTTGTGGCAGTCATCGGACTGATACTGATTCTGATGGGCTTCTTCCTCACAAAGAAGAAGCGTGACTCGGTACTTGCAAAGATTGACACGCGACAAGAAGACGTACCGCCACCGCCGCCTCCGCCGGACTGAGCTGGCAGGCACACGAACAGTAAGGGGCCCTGGACGGGCACTCCGCCCCGTGTCATGGCCCTCATGCTTACTTTTTCTCCTTTCCGGGCTGCCTCTGACTCATTTCTGATGAAACAGGCAAATCTAATATGTGGCCACGTAATGCAGTTCAGACACCAAAGAGCCTAGGATGGGATTCTAGCATGACTATTCTTGAGTATCGTGACAGCCGCTTTCATGAGTGCACAGGGGAACCGACCACTCCAATCACGCTGAAAGTTGATGACGCTCAGAAGAAACTAATCCTCTATGTTCCAAATGGAGTCTCAATGATTGAACGGCGTGCCGCCGAGCGAAACGCGCGATCAATCGAGAGGTCCGGTTTTCAGACGGCAAAGAGGGGGCGCATCGGCAGGGGCTATGAACTTGTCATCGAGGGACATGGTGGCGCGCTGCCCGAAAGACTGAAGCGGTCACCCAGAGAGGTCTACTAGGCGGTTGCATTGCCCGTTGGAGTCGCCCGTGATTGGCAACGACACGGGCCGAACGTGTGCTGAGGTGTTGGCAAGATGGCTGATGAAGGCGTAAGGCGTCTAATTGAAGAGGCCACAAGGGAGTCACTCAACCAGTCCTTTGTGGAAGCGGGAAAGAAATACATCGCTGCTGCAGAGGCCCTTGAGCGGAAGGGCAAGGATACTGAAGCACATGAGACTTACAAGAAAGCTGCAGAGGCGTATGAGAAAGCCGCAGACAACTACCGTTCGTCGAAGAGCTACAAGAATGCGGCACTAAACATGTGCCTTGCTGGGGATGTGTACGCGGACCTCGCGGACTCGGAACAGGCGATACGCGCCTATGTCAGAGCAGCAGAAGATTTGCTTGCCGCCTCCGACGAACACCTCATGTGGGGTGAGGATGCCGAAACCCAGAAGGGCACAGCTCTGGCCGTCGCCGCCACTATGATATATCTCATGGTAGGCATGGAAGACAAGGCGTTCCAGGCTGCACGCGCCTTCTCGGCCAAGAACGCATCGAAACTACGATTTCCGGCGACCATTCGGCTCAGTCAGATACCGCAGATGCTCGAGAGCGCAATCAGGTCTGTTGACATTGACTCTTTTGCCTCTGCGGAGAATGCTGTCGTGACCGAGCTCAAGGCCGCCCTCTCCAATGCCAATGCTCAGCAGTTCATCAAGTACGTGGACAAGGGCCTGGACATGGCAAGGGAGATTCTCCGGGGACAGCTGAAAGTTCCCAAGGTGCAGGCCCACTTGGAGATCCCAGTGGACATGACATTCAGCGAGGAGTTTCCCCTTCAAGTCGTGATAGCGAATGCAGGCGATGGTGACGCGCTGGATGTGAAGGCCGAGTGGTACCTTGACGATGGATTGATCCTCGTGTCAGGTGAGAAGGTCAAGTCATTTGCGTCGATTCCACCGGGCGAGTCGGTGACGATGGAGATCGTGGCACGGGCAGCCGAACAACTGGAGGGAGTACGAGAGTACGAGGTCCTTGTTCGAGGGACCTATCTCGATATGCTCAAGACAGAGTATACCCTGCAGGCGGGCCCCGGCACGCTCGTTCTCAAGGACTTCAAGATGACAGAAAAGCTGCAACACGATGCTGATGTGACGGAGGGAAGACTGAGCCTCCTGAGAAGCAGCATCGAACAGTCGGGTCTTGAGTCCGAGCCCCTCCTCCGTGTTGTGGATGCGCTCTCTGACGCGTTAGTAAGAGCACGAACTGAGATAGGTGAGAAGGAACTCGATACGGCCAAGGCAAGGATTGCCGTTGTGAATCAGATGGTTGACACGCTTGATAGTCTCATTGGGGACGATGAGCTGATAGCTCGTGTCAAACAGACTCGCGAGAGTGAAAAGAAGGCATTCGCAAAGGCGGTCATTGAGGGGCTGAGAGAGTACCTCGTTGCTGCCGTCCAGAAAGGAATCGCACGGGCAAACGCCGAGGCTCAGCCTGCCCTCGCCCAGTGGGATGATAGTGCGCGCCAACTGAAAGACATCGCAAGAAAAGTGCAGGAGCTGAAAGAGGAAATTTCAGAGGTTGTAGCCAGCCTGGAACAGATCTACGCGCAGCTGCCGACAGCCGCCACGACTGACAGTCCGGAGGAGGCCGCAAGACGTACGAAGACACGCAACGCAATCGAAGAGATTCGAAGCAAGCTTGCCACACTCCGTGGAAAGAGCGAAGAGATTGCAACTGCATCTATTTTGCAGCCTGGTGAGCGCCCGGCGGTTCCGGAGAAGGTTGAGCTGGCTGTAGGCATCCTAAGAGAACTGCAAGACCAGGTGGCGGATATCCTTCAGAAAAAGCAGGCCGAGCTGTGACGAGGACAGCCTGGCTATGCTCTCTTGCTCATGAAAGACTCAAGGCGGTCCATTGCTTCAGATATCATGTCCGGCGGAGGCAAGAAGACACTTCTAAAGTGAGAGGCACCATACTTGGGGCAGAAGCCTGAGCCGGGAACGAAGACAACGCCTGTTGAGTTCAGTACGTCAAGCACAAACCCAGTGTCGTCCTTCCATCGTCCGTTGAGTTCTATCTTTGGCATTATGTAGAATGCAGCCTGTGGAAGTCTTGTAGAGATGGAATCGATCTCATTGAGGCGTTTCCATATCACCTGGCGCCGTTCACGAAGCCGGCGCATCATCTCTTTGAGGTGACTGCCGTCGCTTTTGAGTGCGGCCACTGCTGCATACTGTGCAGGCGCATTCACACAGATGCGAACCCTTGCCTGACGAATCATCGCGTCGTGAATAGGATCGAGTTCACCGTCTTGGTCATGGAAGTACACATAGCCTACGCGCCATCCTGGGGCCAAGTATACCTTGCTGATGCCGTTGAAGCCAATAACCGGCACGTCGCCCGCAGCACGTACCATCGGCGTCTGCGGCTTGTCGAATGTCAGCTGGTCGTATATCTCATCGGTCACAAGTGGCAGGCCGTACTCCCCCGCAATGTTGGCGATCTCGCGAATAGTCTTCTCATCGTACACTGCACCAGTGGGATTGTTCGGATTGATGACGAGAATGCCAGCGGTCTTGTCATTGATCTTGCTACGGAGGTCGTCTATGTCAGGGCTCCAGTCCTCCTCCTCGATTGTACGATACGTCACAGGAACTCCGCCGAAGTACCCAATGTAGGATATGTACGGAGGATATGCGGGGCCGGGTATCAGGAACTCGGAGCCACTGTCAATCAGACTTCCTGCGAGAAACTGAATTGCCTCCGAAACGCCTGCCGTGACGATTATGCGTTCCTCATCTATGTCGATTCCGTTTACCCTCTTCTCTTTCTCCACGGCTGCGGCCTTTAGTTCCGGAAGTCCATCTGAAGGTGAATAGAAACTTGCGCCCTCGCGCGCCGCCTCACACATGGCCTCAATCATGAAGTCTGGAGTCTTCCAATCATACTTGATTGGGTCACCGATGTTGAGATACAGCGGTGTTTCGCCCGTCCGTCGCTGGTACTCCCTCGCTGCGACAACTATGTCACGAATTGCGTATCGGAGATTCGCTGCGCGCGGAGTAATCCTTGCTCTCATTGGAGTATACCCGGGCACGGCAACCGGATTGCCCGGTATATCTCGTTTTCGTACTCGGCCAAAAATCATGACCCACAGGTAGGAACACCTACCCAGTCATGTCAGGCGACTATCCCATGAGAAGCTTACCAATCTCCCGTGCGTATCTGCGCATCTGCGTCACGGCGAGACCCATCGACGTTATGTCTTTCGCAGAGCCCATTAGTAAGAAGTCACCAGCATGCGAGAGCACCACAAACCCGTTCTTGCCACGCACGACAACCTCGTACAGCTCCTCAAGCCCAAGGCGCTGAGCAGCCATCTCGCCCTGCACGAGTAGGGCTGCACTCACTGCGGCCATCAAGTCAGGATCGGCATCAGAATCCTCTGTGGCGAAATAGGACAGTTTCACACCTTGTTTGCTGACAACAGCGATGGCGTCAAGGTCAGCGATATCCGTCAGGCCCATAAGAAGCTCCACAAGCTCCTTCTCTTTGGCTGGATCGAGCTGTATAGACATAGTTGCTCTCCTCGAACTGAGAGTTCCTCCCCTGAATGTTGTTAAATAAGTTGTTCATCCGTAGTCGGCCGCAGGATGCAGACCCGATGGTCTACTTTGCCACGAGCTTTCTCTTGCGTTTTGTGGATTTGGCCTTTGGCGGCGCCTCCTCCTCCAGCTCAGACTTGAAAAAGCTGATGAGGTCGCTCAACCGTTCCTTCATCTCGGCCTTTATTGGGCTGAGAATCGCATCGGGTGTGCCCTTCAGGAGCTCGATGCCCAGGACCTTTCCATCCTTTACTATGACTCGCGGGATGAAGCCCTCGGCCATAAAGGTGCCCTCAGGCGGATCTTTGACCCGCTCGAACCTGCGTTCTATCTTCTCTTGGCCAAAGATGGAGGTGCGCCGCTCGGTGACTGTGAACAGCTGGTTGTAGACGATCAACAACTCCCGGCGATAGCCCTCCGGAGGGTCAGTTTGCTCCAGCTCTCTTATCATCTCCATAATTTCATCCTCAGTCACCATGGCCACACCGGCGGCAGCTGACGGGGCTGCGCTTGGAGCGCGTGGTGCCGCAGTGGATGCTGCCTTGGTCTTCGGCGGGGGTGGCGGACGCGTAGCGGTCGCAGCTGCAGTCTTTGTCTTGGGTGGCGCTGGCGGCGGGGTCTCTTTCGGTGGTTTCGGTGGAGGTGGTGCCTCTTTCGCAGGAGCCTTAGCTGCCGTTTCAGGCCGAGTTGGAGCCTTCGGTGGTGGTGCCGGAGCGCCCGGCTTCAGAACGCGAGTGGCCGCAGTGGAACCGTCCAAAGCGCTAAAGAACGTGGGCGGCTCCTCGCCCTCGTCGATAGGCCGCACCTTGAAATGAAAACCGTACTCCGTTCGCAGATTGGTTGCCACTCTGGCGCCCACGAACTTCTTCCTGATTCCAGCCTGACTGCCCTTCCAGAGGTAGATGCTCTTCGTGGCATCATCCACTACACAGATGACACGCGTCGAGTCGAGATCGTCCTTTGTGATCTCAACCTCCTGAAGAGTGCCGTCCTCCGAGACTTCGTAGCCTGTGACCATTGTCTATCACTACTGTTGGCTTTGCCCAGCCGCCCGAAGAGCGAAGCGGGGACTGCTATTGACCTGTGCGAGACTCGCCTCCCGCACTGCTATCGTTGTGAGCCGTTGTTTACAGCCTTTATTACTGTTTGTCGGTTGAACTGCTTTGATGTTTTTGGTCGCGAATCTTTACACTAGGCCAATGAAGGCCATGCACATAGACAACATTAATCCTTATCTTGTGCCGGCATAGATGTTGAGCGATTTCTATGACCGAGGAGAAAGCAGCAACCCTTACGTTCTACATGAGGCAGCTTTCTGAAGCCAAGAAGCTCGGGCCGAAAGAGATTCTCGCGGGACTCTTGCTCTCAATACTGTTGATGGCCGCGTCCACGTACGGCCTCCTGTACTATGTCGCAGCCCTGACCCCCTTCCATTTTGCACAGACGGACATCGTCAGGTACACAATCTACATGCTGCTCGGGCTCGGCATTGGAACTATTATTGGTGCTGTGATTTGCGTGATCATGGTGCGAAGGCCTCGCACCATAACATTGCTGCTAAAGATTCATTCATTCCTCAAGAGAAATCTTGGCGAGTACTTTCTGTGTCCAGAAGTACCAGATCAATCGTTCAGAACTGTGATCAGACGTTCGTTGTACGGGTCCGTCCTAGTTGCGGGCATCGCACTGACTGTCTTAAGCTTCGACCTGATGGGCACCGCGACAGAGGAGGACATCCTCTACTTCGGTGCCGTTGTCATGGTAGCCAGTGTGCTGATTCTGCCCTTCACTGTCATGCAATTCTATTATGCGCCATGGGTCATCAAAGACTCAGGGCTCTTTCATCTCGATGTTAGAGACCGCTCACTGAGCAACGTGGGTGATGACCTCGAGGATCTCTTAGAGTTTGTCGCAGGGATTGACATCGTGTTGGTGTGGATTGAGCTCACCCTGAACACAGAGCTGTGGGTCGCGCCGTTTGTCATCTTCGTTGTCGTGGGGCCACTATTCTCGATAATGCTCAGCTTCACCCTCATCTTCATGGTTGTGAAGGATAGAGCAACCCTGGCAATGATTCAACTTCTGATAGAGAGATACGGTGTTCCGGACATGGTCAATCAGCCCGACTATATCAGGAGACGGGTCGTGAGCCTCGTAGACAGGAGGATGCTCGTGGAAGAGATTGTCGAAGAAACCGTGGAATCCGCAGAACCCACGCCCGAAACCATCCCGCAGCTCATGGATGAGTATGGTAGGATGCGTGCTAAGGCGGTCTCGAAGGAGCAGGGATCGATTAGGGAGGCCCGCGAGAGTCTTGCGGCGCAAGATGAGATTGATGAGGCCGCCGTGACATCGCTTACATCTTCAGGAAGAGAGAATCACGACGAGGACTCTAGACAAGCGGAGTAAGAGGACTCAGACATTGCGGGAGCTCTCCAAGGTCGCAGGCAACAGGACGGCATCCTCAGGTGCAAATGTGAAAGACACACGCGGACTGGTCTTGGAACGCAGCGTCCTAGCAAGGTCGGGATCGACAATGAGGCTGATCACAGACGAACCGTTGAAGCGCATGACCGCCCTGTAAGTCCCCACTTGCGGAATGATTCCCTGTACCTCGGCCTCCGCCCCTGCGCCACTTGGTGGATAAGACACTTTCACGTCCTCCGGCTTCACAACAAACGTGACCCAAGAGCCCATGTCGGCGGTCCCAGCAACTAGGAACCTATGGCCATCAACGTCGACGTGAATGACGTCTCTCTCAACATTGACAACAACGCCGGAGAAGACATTGCCCCCTCCGAGAAACCTTGCCACGAAATCGTCTGCTGGATGGTCATACAGGTCTTCTGGAGCACCGGCCTGTACTATGACACCGTCGCGCATCACCGCAATCCTATCAGAGATCGCGAAGGCCTCTTCTTGGCTGTGAGTCACATAGATCGTGGTTATGCGCAGCTCGCTCTGAATCCTGCGAATCTCGGCCTGCAGATGCTCTCGCAGCTGGGGGTCGAGCGCAGACAGTGGCTCATCTAGCAGGAGGAGCTGTGGATTCCTTGCAAGAGCACGGGCTAAGGCCACACGCTGTGCCTCTCCGCCGCTGATCTCGCTTACCTTCTTGTGAAGTAGAGGGCGGATTCTCAAGAGGTCCGCCAGCTCTTCGACTCGCCTGACCACCTGCTCATGTGCCACACCTGCCATGTCAAGAGAGAAGGAGATATTCTGAAACACATCCATGTTTGGAAAGAGGGCGGTAGTCTGGAAGACCATCCCGATTCCACGCTCCCGTGGGGGAACGTTCACAACGCTCGTGCCGTCAAACAGAAGGTCTCCAGAGTCAGGACGAATGAAGCCCGCAATCATTCGAAGTGTGGTCGTCTTTCCGACGCCGCTGGGCCCCAGTAGTGTCACCAACTCGCCATCTTCAACCAGAAGATCAATAGGACCGACTCGAGTTCCATCGCTAAACATGCGCTCAAGGCCTCTGAGCTCCACACGGACCATCACAGGGCACCTCCTGCATCCTCACCTGATACTCTCTCAATGATTAGGAATGCGGCAAGACAGACCAACACCAGCACGAGGGCGGCTGCTCCAGCCTCAACGAACTTTCTCACTCTGAGATACTGGTATATTGCCACTGCAAGTGTGTAGTTCTGCGGCAGGGCGATAAAGAGTGTCGCGGACATCTCCCCAATCGCCATGGCAAATGCAAAGACACCGCCGACGAGGATACCAGGTGCCAGTAGCGGCAGCTCGACAAAGAAGAGCCGTTGAAATCGGCTTGCACCAAGGATGTCGGCCTGCTCAATGAGAGTGGGGTCGATGTTCCTGAGCGAGATCTCGATGGCTCTCGCACTGAAGGGAAGCCCGATCACCGTCTGTGCAACGACAATGAGCGGCCAGGGGTTTGTGCTCAGACCTAGCGGGACTGCTATCGCTCGCATGAGGCCGTATGCGATTGTTATGGACGAGATTCCAAGTGGCAAGAGTGTCATCATGGAAGAGAGTTCGGCCAGAATACGTCCCCGGGAGAGTTGAGCATAGGCCAGGGGCATGCCGAGGAGTACAGCGAGGATGGTTGAGAGGCTCGCGTACAGCACCGAGTTTATCATGGGCAAGAGGCCTCCGCCCGTGCCGCTTCTCAGGAGATTGCTGAATCCATCTAGCGTGTACACCCTCTGGACGGGGTCATAGATTGCTCCGTAGACTATGGCTGCGATTGGTCCTGCCATCAGAACCACAAGAACGCCGACATAGACCGCGACCAGTACTCTGGACGGTCCAGAGAGCTCACCGAACTGGATCGTGCGTATCGATGCCGTTCTGCCCTGTTCTCCATCACGGCCGCCCGCCCTGACATACGCATAGGCAAGGATGAGGGTGATGGCAAGCTGAATCAGCGCGAGTGAGCTGGCCTGTCCGTAGTCGAAGAACCGGAAGGCACTCCAGATCTGGACCTCAATGGTTGAATAGGCGCCCTGTCCAAGAGCAAGCACTATGGGGAATGACATGAAGCAGAAGAGGTAAGTCAACACGGCTGACGCAAGCAAAGCGGGCCGAATCAGGGGGAAGACTATATACCGCCACTTCTGAAGTGTCGTGGCACCCAAGAGTTCTGCGGCTTCCTCTAGCTCAGGGTTCAGACGCTCAAGGGACGCGGAAACCATCAATGTGACCAAAGGAACGTTATAGAATGCATGCGCCAGCACTATTCCCACCACGCCCGAGGCGAGATCCAGCACCGATGCGTCAGATTGAAAAAGAAACATGAAAGCCATGTCGAGAATCCCGTGTGAACCAAACATTCTGAGGAAGCCCACTACAACCACGATGGGGGGCAGTACGAAGGGCACAATCAGTGCGGCTCTGACAATAGACTTGCCTCGAAACCTCAGACGAGCAAGTAAGAACCCAGCCGGCAGACCTATGATCACTGACAAGATTGTGCTGGCGGTTGCTTGAGAGATTGTAAACGTCAGTACTCGCTGAGTCACCGGGGAGAGCAGTACCTCACTGAGAGAAGAACCTGGACCGTAGAGGAGCCCTGTGACAAGCACGTTGACAACGGGGTACACGACGAACAGAATGAGGACGAGAAGGGGTGAGGCAAGAATCAATACACGAATCTGCCGGTCATGCCTCACCCGTGTTCGTCCTCCTATGCTGTCATGATCAGGTCGTACTCTTGAAGCCAAGACGTCAGGTTGGACTTGATAAGCGTTGCAGGTAGCAGTGCATTGAGCGGACTGACCTCATCTGGATGGACAGCATAGTCAAAGACATCTGGAAGCTCTACATTGAGGTTGGCGGGGAACATCCACTGATTCAGGGCAATGTGGCTCTGGACGGCCTCGGTCAGGCAATATTCAATGAACTTCTTGGCCAAATCAGGATTGGGGCCATTCTTGACCAGTCCTATGCCCTCAATCTGAAGCCATGCGTAACTCTCGGCGTTGTAGCTGAAGAGCGCAACTGCAGTGTCCGGAGCCGTACCAGTATAGTGAGCCGAGTACGCGGGGTCAGTACCATAACTGACCATCATGTTCCTTGTCGGGTCAGAGTCCCACTTCGCCCAGGCCTCAGACCAGCCCTCCTGAACATCGATGTAGTCACGGACTGAGCACCACCACTCTCGCCAGTCGTCGTCTAGGATTCCGTGGTACACAGCAATCTCGCTCAAGAAGAAGGCAAGGCCAGGGCTACTAAGATGAGGATTCTCTGTGACAAGGGTTGAGGCCATGGAGGGCTCCGCCAGGTCCTCGAAGGTCAAGTTGGCCAACTGCGGATGTGTTGTGACATTCATCGCGTCCGTCGAGTAGATCAGTGTGACTATGCCGAAGTCGAAGGGAACTATGTAGTGTTCCTCGTCGAGCAGCTCAACAAGTGTGGTATTGACGAGATCGAGGTTTGATGGAGTGAACGGTTCTAGGACCTGACGCGCTTGGTCCTGCAGAATGAGTATGTTGTCGATTCCAATCACAACATCCGCCCGTGGGTTCTCTGCCTCGGCCACCAGTCTTGATACTATTCCGTTGGCGTCGGTGTTTAGTCGCACTATCTCCACGTCAACTCCATACTGCTGCTCAAAGGGGCCAAAGACCATGTTGTCGATATTCTCAGAGTCGTTTCCCCACATGAGAAGACTGTCATAGGTGTACACGTACATCTTGGGACGGGGCCATGTGATGAACGCAAAGGCCGCAACTATGATGCCGACAACCACCACAAGTGCGATGATGACGCGTCGCGGGTCTGTTCTGCGGGGGTATTCGCTCATCCTTCCCATCACCTTATATGTGACTTATACAACTTGGTTATGGCACCACAGGCCTGATAAATAGTTTGCCGTATGTGAAACACAATGAGGCCCCCCTGTGAACTCGTTCAAAGAGAGTATCTGCCAGCCCTGCGTTCGACCCTCGCGGCCGCCCTTCATGCGAGAGGCCTGTCCCAAAACAGGATTGCAGCGATGATGGATATCACGCAGGCTGCAGTCAGTAAGTACCTGAGCAACCCGATCGAGGCCACGATCGGAAAGAGACAGATTGCGGCTCTGGCTGAGAAGCTGGCGAATGGCCTTGTGGATGGCAGCCTGAGTTCTGACCGAATGGTCACAGAGATCTGTACAACGTGCATCATGCTGAGGATTGGAGGGGATATCTGCCATAGACACCGCCAAGTCGTTCCCTCACTGGGTGAGGCTGGATGCAAGATTTGCGCGGACTTGTTGAGTGGACAGGAGAGCTTCAGGAACAGAGCGGGCGTCATGGATGACATGGAGCGCGCGGTCAACATCATAGAACAGTCACGGGCATTCGTCAGGCTTCTCCCACAGGTGCGTGCCAGCCTCGTGGCCTGCGAGAAGGATGCGGAAACAGTAGACCGGGTGATTGGCATTCCGGGGAGAATCACCGACATAGGCTCTCGTGCCAAGGCTCCCGCGCCTCCGGAGTTTGGCGCATCTCAGCACACGGCCCAGATCCTCCTGTGGGCAAAAGAGCGATTTCCAAGCATTCGGGCATGCATGTGCATTGCGGGTACTGATGATGTTGTGGATGCCGCCAAGAGAGCCGGATTCGAGATTATCACACTCGCAAAGCCAGCAAGGGAAGCGGCACAGATTGCACAGATGGCTACAGCACTACTTCCCAAGAAACAGCGGCGTACACGACTCTACGCGATTCGGGTACCTGGCGGTCTTGGCGTGGAACCAGTTCTCTACCTCTTCGGCGTGTCAGCAATGGAACTTGCGACAAAGGCCGTAGAAATCGCAGAGTCACTGGACTGATGGCGAGGCGACCACGATCTCCTCGGAGGATTTGAACAGGCTTGCTCAAGAGAGGCCACAGAGGTCCGAATGGAGGATTCCCCCCTGTCAAGACACCGGT
>QMYR01000028.1 GCA_003662765.1 Candidatus Thorarchaeota archaeon | reverse complement strand
TGCCCGGCGACATGAAACGGCAAGTAGTATTCACGACCTCTGGCGGTCGTGCCGTGGAAGGTTGTATGAAGTCAGCAATGGATTTGACAGGACGCCACCGATTCGTTGCGTTTCGACCGGCATTTCACGGACGCACTGGATATGCTCTCTCGCTGACGGCATCCAACTCAAAGCACAAGAACGGTTTTCCACAGGGCGTCGATGTCATTCGCGTCTTCTATCCGTACTGCTATCGTTGCCCATATGGTCAAAATGAAGATGACTGCAATCTTGAGTGCGTGGAGGCCCTCAGATACGCGTTGGAGGTCGAGGGCAATGACATCGCGGCAACGGTCATGGAACCGATCTGCGGCGAGGGCGGGATTATAGTCCCCCCAGCAAAGGCCGTGCAGGAGATTTACAAGGTGACGAAGGACGCCGGAGCATACTTCGTGTCTGATGAGGTGCAGGCAGGCATGGGTCGCACGGGCAAATGGTGCGCCATCGAGAACTACGGTGTCGTACCGGACTACGTATCCATGGCAAAGGCACTGGGCGGAGGCTATCCCATGGGTGCCTCCATTGGTCCGGCCCCGATGTACAACGGCCCCTCCCGACATTCTGAGACGTTCTCAGCCGAACCAAAGATGGCTCTCACCTCCCTTTGGATTCTGAAGCACATCGAGGACGGCGACTTCCTCCGGAAGAATGCAGAGAACGGCAAGTATCTCCTCAGTCGGCTTGAGGAGCTGAAGGAGAAGCATGAAGTCGTAGGCGATGTACGTGGTATCGGTCTGATGGTCGGTATCGAGTTCGTCAAGGACAAGAAGAGCAAGGAGAAAGCACCAAGGCTCCGTCACGAGATTGTGAAGCACCTTGTGGCCAAGGAGAAACTGTGGGTCCTTGGTGCTGGCCAGAACGTCATCCGGTTTACACCAAGCTACGTCATTACAACAGACGAGATTGATGACGCGGTAGAGCGCATGGATCGCGCAATCAGGGCTGTGACATCATAATACGGTCCATGACGATTTGGTGCCGGGGCCGCAACAGAAAAGACGTGCGACCCGCGGCACTATCTCTCTGGAGTGGTCTCAGAGAGCTAGGAGGATTGCGCCAATAATCACAAGGACACCCGGAAGTCCTGCTCCGAACAGGTAAAGGACTATCCCGAGGATGAGCATGACTACCCAGTTCTTGTCCATCTTTAGGGCGGGAATCTTGACTACACCACTGGTTGCCAAGACAATCAGTGAGATTACTATCTGAATCACTCCAATGACCAAGTTGCCAAGGTAGCCTATCAGCCCAGGTCCGGGAAAAAGTATCATTCCCACGTTGAGAACATTGAGGATACCATAGAGAAGCCCTACTATGCCTCCCAGAATGACGAGAATCTCCCCAACTTTGGTGGTGTCTTTTTTCGGCATGTTTCATCTCTCCATCGACGGCTGCGTCCGTAGCCGCAGTGTCATTTGCTATGTTGTCCCTCGATTTAATACCTACTCTCCACCGGCCGAGGAACGAACGCAGCCATCCCAATCCTTATCAACGCCTTTGCACGACAATGACAAAACTACGAAGGAGGTAAGATGCGAAATGGCCACAACCCACTGGGGGAATCATGTTTGCCAGGCGCTCATTCTTAGCTCTACCTCCTTCCGCGAAGTTCCTCTACGTTCTTCTTAAGACCCGGCGTAGAATGTCGCGTCAGGAACTGATTAGCGAGACCTTCCTGCCTCCGCGCACTGTCAACTATGGTCTCAGCAGGCTAAAGGATCTCGGACTGGTCAGAGAAGACGTTCACACCGAGGACTCGCGAAAGGTGGTGTACGAGCTTACGGAGACCCCGTTCTGAGCAACTGAGCGTCGAACCGCCGGACGCGAGTCGCGGCGGTGGCACAAGTATGTGGCGCACTGCCAAAAGCCTCATAATGCGTGCGCCACCGACTCCCCTCAACTGAATAGAGGCATGACAGATGGACTTCTACAAGCAGGCCGGCGTGGAGCCGATTGGTGACAGGAAGAGGACACACCTTTCGTGGCAGATAACCCCCGACATTGCTGGACAGATGGTCACACTGATGGGCTGGGTTCACATTCTTCGTGACAAGGGTCGAATCAAGTTCCTAGTTCTCCGGGACGAAGGTGGCACAATCCAGGTCACCATCCCGAAGAAGAAGGTTTCCGAGGAGGTCTTTGAGACCGCTGGCCATCTTAAGCCGGAAACTGTTGTCGCCGTGACTGGTGAGGTCGTAGAGGCTCCGCAGGCCAAGGCAGGAGTTGAAGTCATCCCCACCGAGATTCGCATTCTGAACACAGCAGAGCCGTTGCCGATTGACGTTGTCGAGGGGAAGGTGTCGATTGAACTTGACACTCGACTCAACAATCGAATCCTCGATCTTCGAAAGCCGCGCGTCAATGCTATCTTCCGCATCCAGCATGCCTTGGTGAGGTTCTCGAGAGAATTCCTTGAGGAACGCGGATTTGTGGAGATTCATACCCCGAAGATCGTCGCCGAGGCCACGGAGGGAGGCGCCAACCTCTTCGAGATTCAGTACTTCGAGAAGAAGGCGTTCTTGGCCCAGAGTCCGCAGTTCTACAAACAGCTTATGCTATTGGCTGGCTTTGGGCGTGTCTTTGAGATTGCTCCGGTCTTTCGCGCCGAGAAGCACAACACCCGCCGCCATATCAACGAGTACACATCATTTGACTTCGAGATGGCGTGGATTAGTGGTGTCGAAGATGTCATGCAGATGGAAGAGGAGATGCTGTGCTATGCGTTCAAGAGAACGGCAGAAACGGCAGCTCGCGAGTTGGAACTACTCGGAGTTGATCTTCAAGTTCCTAAGACTCCATTCCCACGCATCAAGTACGTAGAGGTCATAGACCTGCTGAATGCCGAGGGAAAAGAGATCTCGATACACGATGATCTCGACCCGGAGTCGGAGCGAATGCTCGGCGAACTGTTCCCAGAGAAGTTCGGAACGAGTCTTGTGTTCATCACGCACTACCCACTGGAGCTTCGACCCGCCTACACAATGCCAAGCATGACTGATAAGGGAATGACCGAGAGCTTCGACCTGACCTACAAGGGGATGGAGATCACCACAGGTGGTCAGAGAATCCATCTTCACGACCTGCTCGTCGAACGGTTTCGGGCGAAGGGCTTCAACCCTGACCACTTCAGATTCTATCTAGACCCATTCAGATATGGTGCACCACCACACGGAGGACTTGGTCTTGGTGTGGAGCGACTGACGATGCAGCTCTTGGGTCTTGAGAACATTCGTGAGGCAGCTCTGCTTCCCAGAGACCGCGACCGGTTGACGCCCTAGACCGTTTCGGCGTGGGATGTCGCCGGCTCCCGTCACGTAACACTTGCTCTTAAAGCGCCAGCAGTTAAAATCTTGATTACGACATCAGGCCAGCATGACTGAGGGACGCTCGATGAGTGAAGCCTTTCAATCCGAACTCTACGCCTCCATTGCTACGCTCGACCAGTTGAAGCGCCTCTATGATCTCGGTGCCGTGGACATTCGATCATTCCAGCGCGAGTCACAGGCGTTGATTCAAGATGTTCGCGAGAACATTGAGAGGATGCGTCGACTAGGTTTCGATGTCAGCAGTTTCCTGTACCATGAACAGATTGTTGAGAGGTTTCCTGAGGCCGTCCACTTGCTGGGGCTGAACCCAACCGAGCCCCGGGACCTTCATGGGATGACTGAAGACGAGTACTACGACTACATTGGGTTAGCGGTTCTTGATGTTGCTACGATGCATGCGTCAAAGGGTCTCATGGGCCTCGCAGAGCTCATAGTTGAGGTCGTAAAACGCCTCCCGGAACTGAAGTCTGTTAGCTACAACGATGTGATTGAAGCGGTCAATCGTGTTGCCGAGGCTGGCCTGATTCCCGGGATTCGTAGCCTGCGTGGTGGTGTGAAGGTGGTTGAGCTCAGGCCTCTAGAACTCCGTCGTGATCAGGCTGATGTCATCAACCTCGCGGCCAGCAAGGGCTACGTGTCCCTAGAGGAGGTAATGATGAACCTCAAGTGGTCTGAGGACCATGCGCGTCAAGTACTGACAAGTCTGGTTGATGCAGGGATGGCGGTTGTTGATATGAAATACAGCACAGGTGGCCGATACTACTTTCCGGGCTTGAGAAGCCGGGAGTCCCAGTCAAGCTAGTCACACTATGATTCTGACTGCACCCTTCTTCTTGTCCACCCACTCCGCCAGCTCTCGATCCACCATCATCTTCACAATTCTGTGAAGGTCCTTTTCCGGGAGGGTGGAGAACTCTTGAGCGGTTTCTTGAATCATCAGGGACTTGACATCGATGAGTGTCTGGCCAGTGCGAAGGGCCCACTTGTAGATGACATCCACCCAATCCTCTAGGGGGCGCCAGTATACTCGGAGCCGCTTCTTTCTCCGATCAAGCCATTCCCCGGTTCCCTTCTCGATCAGCGACTCTGCAATTAGTCTGAACGCATCGACCTTTCCGAAGATGTCTTTGAATGGGCTCTCTGTGATGAATGTCCCCAGTGAAACAACATGAACACGTCTTGCCCTCGCCCATTCGAGAAGGAATTCGCCCCACTCTTCACTCCAACTCTTCCGCCCCTGCTCCTGGGGTGGTATGAGATACATCCATCCTGCGTCCTCAGGTCCTCCCCAGCTCGGCTGCATGACAGCCCCCTCTTCGACGGTGGGGACCTGAGTGACTTGAGTTGCGGGTCTGGTTGGTCTTGTGACAGCCGTAGCCGTGACTGGTTTCTCACTCTCCAGAGTGGACTCTCTGGCTGCTGGAGGCTCTTGTACCGCCTCGGTTGCTGTCTGTTTCTTGGGCTTCTTCTTCTCTCGCGGACGCTCCCGCGTACTCACAGATCATGCCACCTCCGCCCACTCCACATATCTTCTGATGTCCTCAGGGGAGGTCGTGGGCTTGATACTGTCAATTGCTCGCAAGAAATCACCACGCTCTACTGGTCGCACATCCAGTATCTCTCCCTCTTGATCCATGCGCCCATCCCGTTGGAGGTCTCGGATTGGTTCCATCGCGGCCTCGCGACAGACTATGCTGATGTCTCTGCCACTGTAGCCTGCTGTAAGGTCAGCGAGTTCGCCGAAGTCCACACTGGGAGAGACCTCTACGTCCTCCATATGAATCTCAAAGATCCTCTTTCTTGCCTCTCTGTCAGGCAAGGGAACAAGTATCCTCTTCTCGAAGCGAGAACGCAGTGCAAAGTCTAGCTGCCAGGGCAGATTGGTAGCACCAATGACTGTGACGCGTTCATCGGACCTGCTGGCAAGACCCTGAAGTTCAGTGAGAAGTTGTGTCTTCATTCTTCTCTCACCGCCCACATCGTCGCCAGACCTGACTGTGCCAATCGAGTCGATCTCGTCGATGAAGATAATAGCGGGCTGATTCTTCCTGGCAATCTCAAATAGTGCGTGAACCAGCTTCTCGGATTCCCCCAGCCACTTGCTGACGATGTTAGCGGCTGAAACGTTGAAAAAAGTCGCATCAATCTCGGCGGCCACCGCCTTCGCGATGAGGGTCTTGCCACAACCAGCGGGACCGTAGAACAGTATTCCGCGCCATGGCTGACGTACGCGGCCTCTGAACAGTTCGGGATGTTTCATTGGGGCAATGATTGCGTCTTGGATGGCCTGTTTTGCCTCTTCAAGTCCTGCAACATCGGTCAGACGGACATCGGGGCGCTCGGTAATGACAGTGTCCAGCATCATCTCATTGAGCCTTTGCGTTTCCTCATCGACCTCTTCGGCGGGGGGTTCCTCGGCTGCCTCGGTCGCCTCCTCGGATGGAATTGGAGCTGGCCGCATGCCAGCATCGGCGGGGGCCGTTGCACGTCTTTTGATCCCGGAGAGCTGGCGAACTCGATCGACGCATTCCTGAGCCCTCTTGAAATAGTGCTTTCTCACCGAGGGCAGCGAGGCCGCGTTTGACATCTTGATCAGTATCTTGCTGGCCTTGAGATAGTACTGGCACGCCTCCTTTGTCATACCTCTCCGGTCTAGGTCTATGGCCTTGTCGAGCATGGCCTTGAGCCCAAGGTCAAGTCTATCTGACATCTGTGTTCAGCTCGCACGTAGTCATCATCTTGTTAAGAACTTCAGTGTTTCCCGGGTAGCAGTGTATGGTCGTATTTCCGGGATGCGGCGAAGGTTTAAACGCCGACGCATCTCACTCCTGAGAGAGCACTGCTCTTTGACATATGGTGAAATCTGTTGGGTCTGTTCAGGAAGGCCTTCACTTGGGGTAGGAAAAAGCCGGACATTGCCGAGATAGTCAGCCAGCTGAGGGTTCTCTCAAAACAACTTGAGCGTGAGCGCAACAAGCTGGAGCGGGAAGCACGGGACACAAAGGCGCGCGCTGTGCGGGCTCGAAAGAGCGGGCAGATGGATGCATACAGAATGTATGCCACTGAGATGGTGCGGCTCCGGCGCTATGCGCTCACTGTGGACAAGTCACGACTTCGTCTTCTCCGGATAATCTCACATATCAATCAGGCACAGACGGGTGCGAAAATCGGAATCGCAATGGAACGGGTTGCCGACATTCTGGGTCTTCTTGGTGAGGCTACGGACGCGAAGAAGATGGTGGAGAATCTGGATGAGATCTCGCGTCGCCTCGAAGAATTCGAGGTTGAGAGCGGAATCATGGAGGAGGCACTTGAAACTACAACCGACAGTCGCGTCACCTCAGAGGACTTGGCGGCGGCGATGGCAGAGATTGATGCTGAGGCTGGCATGGCGGAGGCCCCGGCGACAAGAGTTGCAGCGAGCGAGAGCGAGAAGCTGGAGGATGAGATTCGGTCGCTTGAGGAAGAGCTCGGGATGTGAGTCACCATTCCATGCGGCAGTCCCCGTAGTATTCCATCCTTCTCCTAATTTCGAACGAGTCACGCATCAGTCCGCGATATCTCCTCACGAAGTCTTCGGGCACTATCCTTCCAGTTCGGAGGAGATGAATCGTATCCCGAATTTCGTTCTCGATGTTCTGGGCCGTTTGCCTCAGGGAGGAGGTCTCGGTGTTCGAGGCACCGATGCGAGGGCCAATTCCCCACCCGTCGTTTCGCTGAAGTATCCCTTCCAACTCAGTACGGAACCTGTCGTGGTTGCCGGCGGTCATCGTGGGTGACCTCTCGATAGCGGGCCGTGACCAGCCCGTACGTGCAATCCTACGTGGTGCTCTCTCTGATGGTGAAACATGTCTGTCCCTAGAGAGCAGGCTGTATACCATCTCATCAATGCGCATCCGCGCATCAGTAGCACTGACATCGTGCTGTTCGAGTCTGCGCACTCTCTGTAGGTCGGTCTGTACGTATCGGTCAAATCTCTTGGCAATCTCGACATAATCGGGGAGGACACGTTGCGTCTGCTCGCTGCAGGAGAGTTTGATATCCCCCTGTTTAAGCTTCAGCACCAAGTGCTTCCTAAATCGCCCGTCCTCTTCGATGCCGCTCAGGTAGAGCAGCGGAAAGTCGAATATGACCTCTGTTCGCTTGCGGAGGGTGCCTGTCTTTGCGATGAAGATGAATCGTCTGTTCGTGATGTACAGGGTTCCCGTTGCCTTGTCGTGTTTGAGGAAATTGCTCCCTGTGACGCGTACCCGGGGGAACGCACAGACGGGCAGCTCGTTCACTTCAAGTTCGGAGTGTCTATAGAAACCGGCGAACTCTCTCCTGTAATAATCGAGCCCATTTATGTGGCCCCTCAATTCGTCAAGACGCGCACGGACTGACTGGAGAGTTTCATCAACATGGAGCTTGTAACGTTCACCAAGTTCGGTAATTCTGTTGGTGACGCCTGTGATGAACGGAAACTGATCCGCAGTCCACGAGGGGTAGTCCATTAGGCCCTTGGTTTCAGCGGCCATCTGTTTCGCAACAATCTCTGCCTGACTGACAATTCTATTCTTAAGAGCGGGTATCTCCTCTTGGATTGTTTCAAGCTGGTCTTCAAGCCACTTGTAGTGCAGAAACTTGGCCATCCGGAGTGAAACTAGAAGCTGTCTTGCAGATGTGAAGTGGCGGACGAACTCTCTTAGTTTGAGATGGCCATATTGCAGACTGAGTATTGCTTTTCGCAATTCTTGGGCAAGTTCCCGGCGCCTGTCTTCGACTAATATCAATCGAGTTGAATGACATCGCGGACAGATCTCGACTATCTTTCTTCCAACCCCAATCTGGTCAGAGTCACAATCCGGGCATCTCTCGGGCTTCTGGTTGCTTCTGATGTCACCTAGGTTCCTGTGACAGTTGGTGCAGAAATAGTACTCGGTGGTTATGCTCTCAAGGCAGTCCAGACATAAGACCGCACCGCAGTCCTCACAGAGGTGAGTTGCCTCGCTATCTTGACATGCTTGGCAGGAGTCGTGCGATGCGTCTACGTTCAACTGTCGGCCTCCGGGCTGTGTCCAGCTGTTGCTTTCTCCATCTCACAAGAAAGACCCATGTATTACGTCGGTGTTAGCACAAGTTGTTCAAAGCAGTTATATTAGCAGGTAACGCCGCCCTGATGGCGATTTCAATGGAAAATCTTGCTCAGGCAGCCATAGAGGCGGCGCTAAGGGTCGGTGCCACATTTGCTGACGTACGCATCGAGAATACTACCAGCACAATCATCGAGATGAGTGATGGTGTGACTCGGCGTGCAGTGTCGTCTCACCTCAAGGGTGCTGGAATACGCGCCTTTGTGGACGGGGCATGGGCTTTCGGTCAAACCACAGACCTGACTCTCAAGGGAATGCAAGTGGCAGGAGAGTCAGTTGCCCGTCTTGCTCTTGCAACTCGATCAAAGGTGAGGGAACGATTCGACATCAATGGTCCAGCCTTCAGGGATCATGTGAAACTCACAGTGAAGCGTCATTTTCACGATGTCGGCATGGAAGAGAAGATGGCGTTCGCAAAACAAATTGATAGTCAGGCCCGCGAGTATGACTCACGGATCGCAAACACCAGAACCGTCTACGGCGATTCATGGACGGAGCTATATGTGGCCAATTCGTTGGGAACTTCTGTGTACATCGAGAACTCGTTACCTCGGATAATCTCCGTCACCACGGCAAAGGAGGGGTCGAACCGCCAGAGAGCGTTCAAGTCCGTGGGCGTGCGCGGCGGATTCGAGGCCATGGAAACGGACGAGGCTCAGACCCTGGGTACACAGTCTGCCGAACTGGCAGTCAATCTCCTGTCGTCGGTAGCGGCGAAGGGCGGCGTCTACGACGTTGTCATGGACCCCGTTCTCAACGGTGTCATGGTCCATGAGGCATTTGGTCACGCATGCGAGGCTGACAACTGGCCGGCGCATACCACAGTCCTTGAGGATCGCGTGGGCAAGGAGGTTGGTCCTGAGCATCTCAACATAAGTGACGACCCCACGTTGCCCGGATTGAGAGGGTCCTTCGAGTACGACTGGGAGGGCACGCGCACTAGAAAACGATACTTGGTCAGGAAGGGAGTGTTGACGGAGCTTCTTCACAGCTTGGAAACAGCCTCTCGACTGGGGATGGAGCCAAACGGGGCGGCACGTGCCCAATCATTCATGTACATGCCAATACCACGGATGAGTAACACCTTCATGGAGCCTGGTGACTGGACCTTTGAGGAACTCATTGAGGAGACTAGGCACGGGATACTCCTCTGTAAGTTCAACTACGGCTACACGGATCCCTCGAAGGGACAGTTCATGTTTCAAGCGAGTCATGGTTACCTTATAGAGAACGGCGAGCTGGGACAGATGGTGCGCGATGTGTCACTTGCGGGACAGATTCTTGAGGTGCTCTCGAAGGTCGACGCGGTCGCAAGTGATTTCGAACTCGAGGCAGGAACCTGTGGAAAAAACGGGCAAGGGGTCCCTGACATGAGCGGCGGGCCGCACGCACGGGTTAGAGATATCCCCGTCGGAGGTATGTAGAGATGAGTGAGAGGGGACTGGAGGCTGCCGAGTTTGCTGTAAAAAGGGCTGAGTCACTCGGTGCCGATCAGGCTGAGGCGTACGTTGGAATCTCACGTACGTTCTCGATAGATGTAGAAAACAGTGCTATCAAGAGTGCCGCTGAGAAGCGCGATGCTGGGTGTGGTGTGAGGTGTGTGGTCGCCGGGCGTGTCGGTTTCGCCTACGTTACCACTCTTGATGACAACGACATCACGCAGGCCGTGACAAACGCGCTCTCACTCGCACGGGTGTCCGTTCCAGATCCGGATTTCTCCACCTTACCGTCGGTGACCGGCTCTTCTCCTAGAGTTAATGGGCTATACGATCGGGCAATGGCTGAGATTGACTCGGAGTCGGCCACAGAGATTGTGACCCGAGTGGTTGATTCTACAGCAGCAGGACTTGAGGGCCGTGACTTTGCAATCGAGGCGCAGGTTAAGGTCCATACACGTCACGTGGCCGTTGCAAACTCTCTGGGCATACACCATTCCTATGAGGGTACATTTGGGTACGTATACTCGTCTCCAACCATAAAGGTAGACGGTGAACAGACATCGACGTTTGACTACGAGATATCCAGACGACTGAATCGACTGAATCCCGAGGCAGTGGGCAAGCGAGTGGCCGAGATGGTACTGTCAATGCTCGGCGCACGAAGCATAGAAGGAGGTACTCTGCCCGTGATACTGGAGCCGGAGGCTGTGAGCGTAATCCTTGGATCTGGATTTGGAGCCGCCGTGAATGCAGAGGAGGTCCAGTTCGGTCGTTCGTACATAAGCGACGCGCTTGGAGATGAGATTGCCTCCTTGGAGCTCACGATTGTTGATGATGCGCTACTTGAGGGCGGTGTCGGATCCCGGCCCTTTGATGCCGAGGGTGTGTTTTCACAGAGGACAGTGATCCTAGAGAAAGGGGTGCTGAAGAGCCTTCTTCACAACTCCTACACATCGCAGAAGGACGGTGTCGAGAACACTGCGAATGCCAGCAGAGGGTCTTACATGAACCTACCTAGTATCTCCACCAGCAACTTTGTTGTCCGCTCGGAGCGGGGGAGCGTGGATGACCTTGTGCAGGAGTTTGGTCGCGGAGTCATCTGCCGAGACACAGGGGACAGGCCAAACATGACAACTGGAGACCTAAGCGCCATGATCATGGAGGGCTTCTACTTCGAAAACGGCGACATCAAACATCCGCTCAAGAACACACTCATCGGCATCAACATGCGCGACCTGCTGAAACGTGTGGTTCGGGTAGGCGGCGATGTCCGCCAGACCTCGGGCGCCATTACCCCCTCTATTGTCATAGAATCGGCAACGGTCACATCGGGCTGAGCCATCGGCCGGACTGCGTCACCTACATCCTGTCCACCGCAGGGATGCCCAACAGTCTGAGGCAGTTGCCCATCGTGTCCCTGAACGCACGAACCAACGCCAGACGGGCCAGTCTTGTCTGTTCATCCTCAGCCCTCAGAACGGGGCAGTTGTCGTAGAATCTGCTGAACAATGTGGCCAGCTCGAACCCATAGGTGGTCAATCTGTTTGAG
This sequence comes from Candidatus Thorarchaeota archaeon, assembly GCA_003662765.1. Taxonomy (GTDB): domain Archaea; phylum Asgardarchaeota; class Thorarchaeia; order Thorarchaeales; family Thorarchaeaceae; genus B65-G9. Next base: position 7,331 of record QMYR01000028.1, on the reverse strand, counting down.
TTGAACGTTGTGCCACGCGTCTGTTTACTCAGACCCTTCACAACCTCCAAGACCTCGTGCGGAAATCGACCGATGGCCTTCACAAGGGCGTATTCGTGGGCAGTAGTCAGAAGTCTAGGGTCGGCACCGTCGACATCAGCGTCCACCTTCTCAAGGATACGTTGCGCTCGTGCGTATGAGTACTGGAGGTACGGACCTGCATCACCATCGAAGTCCAGCGCCTCTTCCCAGCGGAACGTGATCTTTCTGTCCGGTGAGGCATTGAGCATGAAGTACCTGAAGGCGCCGACTGCCACCTTCGAGGCGACCTCGTTCTTGAAGTCTTCGCTGGCCTCTGGGTTTCTCTTCTCCACCTCTTCCTTGGCAAGCCTCTGGGCCTTGGCAAGCACATCGTCTACAGTATAACCCATCCAGGTCCCCTTGCGTCCTGAGAAGTCCGCGTCTTCGAGTCCCACAAACTCGTACGCGATGTGATGGGAGTTGTTGCTCTCCTCCTTGTATCCCAACAGATCTAGGATGCTGTATATGAGCTTCTGTGGATGGGCCTGTGCCGATGCTATTACGTTAAAGACAACGTCAACCTTTCCAAAGTCCCGCTTCTCTCCCTCTAGCGCCGTGCGGTACACGGGCTCACCGTTGGGCTGAATCTCGAACTCCACATAGCGGAATGGATCCTCTATAATTCGATGCTTCCACATCTGGAACGCAACATCTGCACCAGTGTAGGTGCGTGTCCCATCGGAACGAAAGAGGACCTTGTAGGGGTCTCTCACGCCCCTGAACTCATCCAGCTCGTCGAGCTTAGCTACAATGCACCCGGCCTTCTCACCCTCTTCCATCTTGAAGATATGCTTGCATTTCAGCATCATCCGCTTTGCTTCTTCAAGAAGGCCGCTGTGCGCGATTGACGACTCCCATATCTGATAGTGATGGTATATCCCCAGGCGGTATGCTGTCTGACTCTGTGCCTTGACGCACTTTGTGACCATCAACTCGCTCCGCTTGAATGCCTTCGAGTTTGGGTCCTCTAACTCAACAGTGATTCTGCGGACCTCTTGTTCGACCTGCTCGTCATTCTCGAAGGCCTTTTGGACATCAACGTACAGCCTCCCTAGATAATGGTCGTACTTCTCTCCGGGTTCCGGCTGCTCGTCCGAGTGCATAAGCTTCCATGTCAGTTGGGCAATCTGCAGACCCAGATCATTGATGTAGTCGATTCGAATGACTTCATAACCCACAGCCTCTAGCACATTTGCCAGAGTGTCTCCCAGAATGGCATTCCGGCCATGGCCTATATGCCACGGCTTCGACGGGTTCACGGCTGGAAACTCAATCAGTGCTCTCCTTCCGGCGAATGTGTCTGTCCGCCCATATGAGCTTCCAAGTTGCCTGACCGAGTCTAGGACCACACGGGCCATCTCTCCCGGATCAAAGAATATGTTGATGTATGGTCCTTTGGTTTCTACTCTGTTGATCAGTTTCTCATGCTCAACAAGGCGGCTTATGTTTTCGGCGAGAGCTGAGGCTATCTGGACAGGGTTCTGTTTCTTCTGCTTGGCAAGATGAAAGGCTATTGTGGTTGCCAAATCCCCGAGCTTTGGGTCTGGTGGCATCTCAACATACTGCCGCACGACCTCCTCCTGAAGGCCCGCGGCCTGAGAGACAATCTCAACAGCGATGTATTCGCAGAGGTCCCAAGGACTCTGGGCGGCCGTTGTACTCATCTTGTCAGTCACCAGTCTTGTGGAGAGTGCGTAGGTAGTGTTCATAAATGACGCGCTGAGCCCCGTGCGTGATTACTTAAAGCATAGACCGGCGGCGAACTTAGTTTCTCCCCATCTCATAGTTCTATTACTCAATTACAAAACTAAGAAACCCTCGCAAACCGTGCAAACCATTATATATGTTTGTTGCTTGCGGGACAACGATTGTTCTCTCGGCGGAGAGCAGTCGCCCAGATGTCCGCGTCACATTGGTGTTCTCCCACACGCCATGGGGGAGCACACAGCATTGGATCAATGACGACTCTGACCGCAGGTTCCCCGTGGGAACTGCAGGGAGATGATTGGACTGGCCAGCAGACATCCGAAGACCCGGACTCACAGGGAGAGTGGCCTTGGCGCTGCTAGATATGTCTGTTCCGCCTGCAGCTCGACCGATGTCTACATCGACTCCGCACGCGGTGAGGTTATCTGTGCCAATTGCGGACTAGTTCTGTCTGATCACTCAATCGATATGGGCCCGGAGTGGAGAGCCTTCACGGCCGACGAGCAGAATGCTCGCCAGCGGGTTGGTGGGCCCAACGATTGGAGCAAGTTCGACCAAGGTCTCACCACAATCATTGGCAGACAGAATGTGGACGCATCGGGACGGAAACTCTCATCGACACGTCGGGCGCAGATTCACAGACTCAGAAAATGGCAGATTCGCACAAAGGTTCACTCTTCTGACAAGCGCAACCTTGCGGTTGCGATGACGGAGCTCCACAGAATAAGTTCACAGCTGAGCATCCCGTATTCGATTCGAGAGACCTCGGCGGTGATCTACAGGAAGGCCCTTCGCAAGAGACTGACACGTGGCCGTACAATCCTCGGGATGGTGGCAGCGTCACTGTACCTGGCGTGCCGTGTTCACCAAGTCCCAAGACCCCTCGAGGAGATAGTCGAGCAGATTCACATCACACGGAAAGAACTCAGTCTGTGTGTACGCCTGATTCTTCGGTATCTGAACCTGAAGATTCCACACAGCAATCCGATTGAGTTCGTGCACCGTTTTGGTACCGAGCTTAATCTTCCGGGTGAGGCCAAGAAGAAGGCCATCGACATTCTCAAGAAGGCACGCGAACAACGACTCACCATTGGCAAAGATCCAAAGGGTATGGCGGCTGCGGCAATCTACGTTGCCAGCATCCTGACAGGTTCGCGAAGGACACAACTGGAGATTGCCCGCACGGCCCGTGTAACTGAAGTGACCGTGCGGAACCGCTACAAAGAGATGGTCGAGCGTCTCGGCATCTCAACCATGTGAGAGGTCCTCGGATTGATAGGGTGGTCCTCGACAATGGGCAGGGCGTGACCCCTGCCCAGGCCCCTCTTTGTATGTTGTCCGAACATGTAGGTGAACATCACCTTGAAGATACTGGCCGACCTGCTTGTGCAATGTAGAATCTATCAGGACAACGCGTGGAAGGACTTAGGCGAGTGCCGTCTGCGTTTCACACGCGACAGCATCTCGATTGAGGTGCACGACGCCGCCGCCGGGCCCTCTTGCATAGACTTTGCCTTTGATGAGTTGAATGCTGAACTTGAGCAGTCCGCAGTCGGCCCCGTTCTGTTTCTTGTTTGGAGAGTTTCGAGCCGTGAGATGGCCCTTGAGGTTCGAGGTCCGGAATCGCAGCTCGACCGCCTCTATACGGCAGTTCTCTCTCTTGAGAGATAGAATCTCACTGTCAGGTCGTCGGCACATTCCTTATCTTGACATAGTGAGGCATTGCTCACGGAGCGATTGTTGCATTGTCTAGTAGTCGTCGATCCATCCTTGGGATTTGGGTCATTGAACGGGAGACCGGCAGAAACATTGTTGCAAGGGCTTATGCGGGAATCGACGTAGACATGGATCTAATTGCCCCCTTTCTTTCGGCCACCCACACGTTCATAGACAGGGCTGCAAACGATCAGTTGAAGACAATTGACACAGAGGGTTCGCGCTATGTCTGGGTGGGCAACGAGCACCTTCTCCTCGTGATGGTTGTGAGCAAGGCCGCTCGAATCGGGCACATGCGTTTTCTGCTGGAATACGCCCTTGATGAGTTCATGAAGACCATGATTCCTGAGGGGACCGACCTCGGCGCCATGCTCAAGAAGTGGCAGGGGTCTCCTGAAACATTCAGTGCATTCGGGAAGTTCCTTGACGAGCTTGTTGCGCAGTACGAGGTGACAGACGAGAGCCTGATAGCTGGCAAGTCCATGGACTGTCTTGAAGTCTACAATCATCTCTTCAGGGAGATAATGCGTGTGGATGTGGGCAGAAACGTCAAGAAGCGCATAGTCAAGGACATACAGTCCAAGATCGAGCCACTGATTGAGCGATACCCGTTTCTCTCCTCAGTGCCTGTGGACGAGGCAGGCTTGGAGGTACTTGAGATTAATGTTCTCTCCAATGATATTCCCTACAAGATACTTCGTGAGGCATTGGAAGACCTGTTTCGTGTGGTGTCCCAGTGTGTCCGGCAGAATGTGGACCCCGACAAGTATCAGGCCAACATCTTCAACAACGTGATGCGATACGTAAAGGAAGATCTTCGTAGGCTACAGACCTATGCGATTCTGGATGACGTTGTGCGTTACCTGTTCTGAGTTGACTAGGTCTGACTATTGCCTATCCCCGCCCAAGCACGATGACTTCTCTCTGGACGACTTGTCCTCTTTTTCTCTCGGGCAATGTCTGCCTCTCCGGCTTCAGCGCAAGCGCTTTGGGCTTCTTCAAGACCGGACGCAGCACATCCTTTGGCAGCAGCGGGTACACCATCAACTCAGTGTCTCTCAGGAGCTTGGTGATGTCGATACGGTGGGACTGTCCGTCCTCGCTGTTAATGACTGGAAGAGTCATCGCAATCCTGCCCGAATCACCCAGCACCAGAGGTGCAACCTTCAGAAACTCGTTGTACAACTCTGTGAGTTCTCGAATGGTCTGTTGAACCTGCTCTCTGGTGGGTGGCTCTACGTACACCGGACCCAAGTGAGGCTCCGTTGCAATGGCGTCGACTCTGTCGTGGATAATCTCCGGCAGTTGGCGGGCGTCACCCTTTATGATCTCGAAATCAAGGACTTCTTCCATCTCGGCCCCTAGCCACTTGAGATTGGAACGAGCACCCCGGGCAGCATCGCCGTCTATCTCAACTCCTATGCATCGCATTCCCAACAAAGCGGCCTCCATGAGCAGGGTACCTGTCCCACAGAATGGATCAAGTACTGTGCAACCAGGTCTGACTCCCGCAAGATTGAGCAACGTTCTACACATCTTCGGACTTGTGCTAATCTCAGCAGAAACATACGGTCTGGCCTCGTCTCGGTACTGCTGAAGAACGGAGTCGTAGACACTGAGAGTCCTCCCGATGTAAATCCTAGAGTCTGTGATGCCAACCAATACCTCCGCATTCGGAGGATGCAGAAGATTGTGTTTCGCAATGGTCTGAGGCCAGAGTGCAGTGTTTGGTCGATTGGGGTTTCTCCTATCCGGCTCTTCGTAAAGATAGTATGATGCTCTCTTGGCACCAGCATCAAGAAGCTTCTGCTTGACCGCCTCGCTCAGATTTCGTGTCAGTCTAACGATGTCGATAGAGTCATTCTCCCCCACTGGATACGTGCTTATTCCAAAGTTGACACGTTTTCCCGCGATATTCTTCCACACGTGATCGGCCCATGGTGCCGCCAGCACCTCGGTTCTCTCCCTCTTCGAGAACGACCCCCTCACCGGGTAGGCACGGGCGAAGAGCCTGCAGTCGTAGCTTGCAATCACCTCTGCCGTCTTGAAACAGCCTCCGAGAGAAGACTGCATCTCTGCCACGGCCTCATCATCCATCTCTTGATCGACCCTCACGACCACTACATGCTTCGAGTGGTCCATGACGCGTACTCTCATCGCACGGTTCTCGAGGTATGCCACCAATTCAGCAATGGAGAGTATCCAGTTCTTTCCGAGCGCAAACATATACTCCTTCATTGGTTACTTCTCTCCAGCTCATCCAGCAGGAACTTCGCATACAGAGCACCTATCACCGGCTCGGGAGTTTCGGAGATGAATGTCGGCCTGTATCCGGCCTCCCTCACTATCTCAACTAGCGGGAGTATGTCTGGGCCCCAAGAAGCGCCCAGGGGTCTGTGGGCGCGTTCTCCTGCCTCAGTGTACGTTATCCCGCTGATGTGAAAGTGCATATTACGAGTGAAGAGTTCACCCAACGTTTCCTCATAGAGGTTGAGGATGCGGAGGTAATCGTCCCTCGTCTTGATTCCGCCCTGTGTTCTTGCGTACAGATGAGCCCAGTCAATGGTGGGTATGCAACCCTCGACCTCGACACACAGACGAAGTATCTCTTCAGCAGACCCAAACATATTGATCTTTCCTGCTATCTCGGGAGCTAGGAACGCGCCGCTTTGAGGACCATCGCCCCGTTCCCAGACCTCGCGAAGCGCATTACGGATGACGGTGAATGCCTCCTCGCGCCCAAGTCCGCCGTAGCCACCAGGATGAAAGACGATTCTCCTGACCCTCATGAGTGGCGCGAAGTGCAGACCCTTGATGAGTCGTGCCTTGGAGCGTTCTCGAACGTCGAGATTCCGGGATGCCAGACTGATGTAGTAAGCGCCATGCATAGTCATGAACACGTCAGACTGATGAGAGAGCTCTCCTATTCTCTTCGCTCTGTCCTCGCTGAGTCTGAGACCTCTCACTGCAGCGTATTCGAGTGCGTCCAAGCCCAGTTTCCTCAGTATTGCAAATACGTTCTCCAGTTTTCCCTTTGCACCATCAGGATATCCAGCGGGCCCGAATCTGGTTCTGTCCAGTGACTATTCCTCCAGTGTGAACTCCCACGAACAGTAAGCATCGTCAGGGTGGTCATCTGGCGGACAGAAGAGGCATCGTGTCTTGATTCGCGGGTCAATTGTCTTGGCGAATTCGGTGTATTCAATGATTCCGACGGACTTGCACGGAAAGTCTGGAAGGCCTTTCCTCTTTCGAGCGACCTGGACGCGGCATGTGTTCATCGTGAACACCAGCCTGTTGTCACCGTCCCATTCAATGGACTGCTTGTTGAGCGCAGCGTACACACGGTACTTGAGTGCCTTCTCAAGTGCCTTCAGACCTCCTCCCTGTTCGATGTCAAACAGCCGCATAATCCGCCGCGCCTCGATAGGTGAGAAGATTCTCCATGCCTCACGATCCATCTCCATCGCGACATCCATGCCGTACTTCTTCTCGAGAGAGAGGAAGTATGCGCCGTCCATTGCCTGCCATGCCTTGGCGTAGGCATCTACAAGCTTCAGAAGGGTTTCCTTTGGAAGCTCCTCGAAGTTCATCTGGAACCACAGGTTCCGTCGTACATTGCCCACGCTTAATCATTTGGGTTCGAACGGAGGATGTCAACCTAAGGCCTCCGCGAGTCGTTTGATGTGGTACAGGGCGACGAAGGACTCTATCCACCACTGCGCCTGCGCAATCGTCGCGTTGTGTGGCCACCTCTTGTAGAACCTCTTGATCCGCTGCTTCAAGATCCCGAACCACTGCTCCACTGGGTTCCGCTCACCGAAGGTCACGTGTTCCCACGGCAGCCC
>QMYR01000027.1 GCA_003662765.1 Candidatus Thorarchaeota archaeon | reverse complement strand
GGGATTATGAGGCGAATACCGCCGTCCTGCAAGAATTCCACGTTCGTCACAATCGAATCGGTATCGATATCTCTCAGGTCAGCAGTGAATGGTGTCGCAGTCGTGACAGCCACACCGCGCAGTGCTGACCTGACAACCTTAAGACTCAATCGCATGCCTCCAGTTCAAGATGGTGCTGCTCGTAGTCCGGAGCAACGTGCCTGATATATGCCCCCAAAGGAACACCGTAGGATTCTATGGAAACAGCCTCAGAATCTCGCTGCGCTCAGACTCGGTTGCGTCGAAGTTGATCGGGATTCTGACGTAAGGTGCTGAGCACGGATTCCCACAGGCGACGTACATCACAGGTCTGTGAGCAGAATGCGATTCAATCTCAACGATATAGCTGTAACAGGTACAACCCAGATATGGAATTGAACTGTTGGACGCCTCGTCATGACGGTAGATTGAATCGAAGGCTCGGCTCTCACTATGAGTGCGGAGCATCGCAACGAAGTCGTCGACGGTTCCCGCCTGTTGTGCAAGCCTGTTGGCCACAGCATACCTTCGCCGACTGCTAGACAGCGGACCCGCACACTCCCGCTCTGAGGCGCTGGACACTTCGACCAGCGCGGCCGTTGGCAACAACAGATGATGATTCGTCCGGACAACAAGAGTTGGATCACGCTGGAGGCGACACCCGTCCGGCCCGAGCTCAATCACTCCGACCTCATCCGGAGTGGCGAGGACTATATTGCACCATTGGTAGCGCCCACCAGAATCGAGCCTGTCTTGGACCGTGATGAGGGCATCATCTACGCTCCGGTCGTGTCTTAGTATCTCCTCAACGAGAATATCATAGGGAGTGTCGGAGGTGGCGAGAACGGTCGCCGTACATGCAGCAAGGCCGTCGGAGTTCCCGCCAATTGATATGCCCAACGCCTCACCCGTTCCAATTCCGACTTCCACCACACCGAACGTCTGGCTATCGAACACGACACGGTCTCTGAAGTCACGGTAGAGAAGATCCCGGTTCTTGAACATGACCACGCGGTCGCCAAGTCTCTTTGCTCCGATCGTGCAGCCGTCAGACAATCAGTGTTCCCCGCAGCGGTATCAACACACTGGCTCATCTTCATTTCTGTGATGAGAAGACTTTTGTCACAGACCAAGGAGGGCTGGACACTATGACGACTGTGAGAGCCATCAGGAATGCTATTATCATGTGTCCCGTTCAAGGAATCATTGAGAACGGAACCATTGTGTTTGACGAGAGCGGAATCCGCGACGTGGGCACGGACATTGCGATTCCAGATGGCGCCGAGGTGATAGACGCCGACGGCCGCTATGTGACTCCGGGGTTCATTGATGCACATACCCATCAGGGGCTCTTCGACGGATCGATTGGATGGGCGGGCCAAGACGGCAACGAGTCCGTCAACCCGGTCACGCCGGAACTCAGGGGAATAGACTCGTTCAATCCCTTTGAGCCGTCGTTGAAGGAGGTCGTGAAGGGCGGTGTCACATGCATCAATACCGGCCCTGGCTCCGCCAATGTCATAGGCGGGCAGACATTCATCATCAAGCCGACAGGCTCAGGCATAGTCGACGAGATGCTTGTGATGGCACCCTCGGGCCTCAAGGTCGCACTCGGCGAGAATCCAAAACGCGTTCACGGGAACGAGAAGCGTTCACCCGCCACAAGAATGGCCGTGGCGGCACTCTTGAGAAAGACCCTCACAGACGGCCAGAACTACCTCAACGAATGGACGGCATATGGGGAGAAGGCGCGCGAGGCAAAGAAGAAGGGAGAGGCACCACCAGCGCCACCCAAGAAGAACCTCGGCCTTGAGGTCATCGCCATGGTCCTCAAGCGGGAGATTCCGCTCCACGCACACGCCCATCGTGCAGATGATATCGCCACCATCATCAGGATTGCGAAGGAGTTCAACATTGGACTAGTGATCATTCATTGTACTGAGGGCCACAAGATTGCCGATTTCATCGCCAATGCAGGAGTGCCAGCTGTCGTGGGCCCGACTATGTTCTGGGTGAGCAAGCCTGAAACCCGTGAGCGGTCCTTCGAAACCGTTGTGAAACTCGTTCGAGCAGGGGTGAAAGTAGCACTGCAGACGGACTCGCTGACCCCAATGCTGCACTTCCAGCTGCTCCCGATGTACGCCGTGAAGTACGGTCTCACAAAGGATGAGGCTTTTCGTTGCGTCACAATGAATCCCGCAGAGATTCTCGGTATTGAGAACAGGGTGGGGTCTCTTGAGCCGGGGAAGGACGCCGACATTGTCATCTGGAGCGGCGATCCCTTCGATTTCTACAGCAAGCCCGAGAGCGTCTTCATCAACGGTAGCCCAGCTGAGATAGAATAGTGTTTACGCCTCTCCGACTGCCCCGCCCTCCGCGCTGGCCTCCCTAGCGGCGACAGCCTCAGCGTGCAGTCTCCTGCCGACGCCAATGAGGCTTATGGCAAGAACAAGGGCAATCACGTTGAAGACGAGGTTGATCCATGAGACCGGCTGTGCTCGGTGGAACACGAGGTCAGCGAACACTCCACCTACAATCGGCCCTATGGCAGCACCCGCATTAGAGGCACCGTTCACAAGTCCCATGGCACGACCCCGCTCCTCCTCACCAGAGATCAGAGCGGCAAAGGTCGATGTGGCCGTCACAACAAGCGGGTAGAGCGGCAACGCGTAGAGGATTGTGGCACTGACCGGATCCGTGACGAGAGCAAACGCAAGAGCGAACATGGAGTACATCGCGAGGCCTGAGATCAATACACTGATAGGACCTTTCCTGTCTATGACACGTCCGACATACCCCGTTATCAGGGCGGCAAGTGCTGTGGCCGCCGAGTTCGCGTAGCCCACAAAGGCGGTCGGACCACCCAGCTCATCAGAGATTATTATTGCTGTCACCGAGCTGACGGCGTTCATCCCGAGTGTACTGAGGATGGCGGCCATCAATAAGCGTGCCATTCCGGGCCGCCCGAGCAGGTGAATGAATCCAAGCGCCGACTCGCCAGTTGACAACGGAAGTGCGATGTCGTTGACGAAGAGGGCACACGCCACAAACGCAGCGACACTCACCAAGGCGGCTATCCGATACAGGACGAACATACCCACTATGTCGTACATCACCCCGCTGAACAGAGCGCCACAGAACCATCCAGCGGACTGAGCCACCAAGAGTAGTGCTAGCCGCTCACCCTTCTTGTGAGTCTCGGTTGTCATTAGCGCCTGCCCGGCGGGCAGTGCCGCTGAAGAGAAGAACGTACCAACTACTGCGATTACAAAGTACTCAGTGCTGGTTGACACGAACGAGTACAGGAGATAGGTGGCAAAGTATCCAGCGAAGCCCAGCAGCAGAAACGGCTTTCTTTTGCCAACTCTGTCGGAGATGGCGCCCCAGAAGCTCATTGCTAGAATCATGACAAAGGACGGAGCCGCAAAGATTGTCGTCATAAGAATGAACGATGTGACGCCGAGCTCGTGTTTCAGGAAGTAGGTGATGTACTGCCAGCCGATTGCCATACCTACAGACTGCAGGCCGAAAGCAAGATACAGACCCCACGAGCTGACACTGTTGGTCCCCATAGTGCTCGGCCTCCGCGCAAGCCCGACTGCCCTAAGTATTAACAATATTGATGAGGGCTTCGAAACAGTTCGCGTCAGTCGGAGTCCTTTTGAGCGCTCGTGTGCACCGTAGAGCCATGACAGGGGGTTCGGACGAGCCTGTCCTGCGCGTAGAGAATCTCAGAGCGTACTATACGTCAAAGAGGGGTCTGGTCCACGCCGTAGAGGATGTGTCCTTCGATGTCAAGCGCGGCGAGTGCGTCGGACTCTTCGGGGAGTCGGGAGCTGGTAAGACGTCGATTGCTCTCGCAATAATGGGTATCTTTGACAGGGTGTCACGGTACTACGCATCGGCCTCTGGCAACGAGGAGAACAAGCGTCTGTGGGAGCTCAGGGACGAGGCCAAGAAGAAAGGTCTGACTTCGAGGGACATGGGAGTTGAGCTGCCTGGTGTCGAGGGTCACATATGGTTCGAGGGCAAAGATCTCTTGGCATTGGACGAAGAGGAGTATCGCAAGATACGAGGCGACAGAATAACCTACGTTCCTCAGGGAACGAAACTGTCAATGAACCCCTACATGACCATCGGCTTTCAGACGGCTGAGCCTCTGTGGGCGCACGACGAGGACAATCAGTTGACAGAGCGCATCGTGTTGCGCAGGGTACTTGAGGTCCTTGATCTTGTTGAGCTCGGCGATGCTGACCTGAGAAGGTTCCAGAAACCGGGACAGTTCAGTGTGGGAGAAGACCAGCGCGTACTTATTGCCATGGCACTCGTCACGCTACCAACGTTGATGATCGCTGATGAGCCGACCACGGCCGTAGATGTGGGCGTGCGGAGGCGGATTCTTGATGCCATTGAGATGGCAAGAGAAGAACTGGGGCTCTCCATGATTCTCATTAGCAATGATCAGGGAGTCATCGCGGAAACATCAGACAGAGTAGCCGTCATGTCAGCGGGGCGAATCATGGAGTACGGGCCAGCAGAGCGTGTCTTGAAGAGACCGGGGCATCCGTTCACGCGGGCATTCATCATGAGCAACCCGACAATGGAGGTCATCAGGAAGATTAGGGAGAAAGGCCTTGTCCTCAGAGGCATCCCCGGCAGTCCTCCAGATATGACAGATCCACCGAATGGTTGCCCGTTCCATCCAAGGTGCGAATTCGCCACTGAACTCTGTAAGGCCGAGATTCCCGAGTATCGAGAGGTCGAACGGGGATACTGGGTCTTCTGTCACAGATACGAGGAGCTGCCTGAATGGTGATACCAACTCACCACAGATGAGGAACTCGCAGACTTGGGCACCTGTTTCATGTCAGTAGTACCAAAACAACACTACCTACACGATGGAGATTCTGTGTCGCTGCAAGGGGCGAAAAGACAATATCACGAGGTGATGTATTATGACAGTACTTGATCGCCAAGACCAACTGGCTCACGGAACCTCACAATACAAACTTCACCGTTGATTCAGCTCATCCTTGGGATTCGTACTGATGTGTTCGCACTCGTCGTCATCGTCATAGTCGTCGCTACTATTGTCGCCGAGATAATCATCTCACTCGTGAGAAGGGCTCCCAACATCGGCATGATGAGAAAGCAGATGGAAGAGGTGCAACCACCTGCTCTGGAGTGCATGCATGCTCTGTTCGAGCTTAGAGTTTCAAGGCCTCAGCGGAGCCGAGGTAGACTGCCAGGCCCGACCGGCCTGGGGTCACCAATCCGCTGTGAAAGTTGATACCGTGGACGACGACACTGCCACGCTTCTGACAATCGTGGGGGAAGCGAGCAAGAAGATTGACTCATGGCTTGGCTTACGATGCGAATCTGGACTCCACAATAGTGTTGTAGCAGGACAAACTTGACGGGCTACCGTCGTCTGTCCATGCTGCTCGTGAACTCACACTTTCGGCCTCCATTGCAGCACGAACAGAACACGGGCACCCAAAACGTCGATTGTTGAAAAGGCGTAGAGTGCTCTCCATGGTGTCGCGATGAATGTAGAGTCTGCCGTTCCGCAGACGCGTGCCCAACGCCATTCCCAGGTAGTGAGTCAGCGGATTGTAGAGGGGGTGCAGGTCGAGTGCGGATTCTGTTCGGCCATCTTGGGTCGAAACGGGTATGTGCCCTAGGCAGACTTAGACTCATGTGCACTGTCGGTACGACTTAAATGTGGGCCGTGTGCGCGTTACCCTAAGTGACTCACATGACAAAGGGCGACATTCTCCTCAGAGTTGAGCATCTTCGTGCGTACTATGCCTCGAAGAAAGGGCTGGTGCGGGCCGTCGATGATGTGTCATTTGAAATCAGGGAGGGGGAATGCTTGGGCCTGCTTGGCGAGAGTGGCTGCGGAAAGAGCTCGCTGGCCTTGGCTATCGTAGGGCTGTTCGAGAAGATTGCCCGATTCCGTGCTGGCACCGCCAATGTGCCGGGGCTAGTAAAACAGTTCGACAAGGGCGAGGCGTATGAGGAAAGGCCCGGCGTACAGGGTCGTGTTTTTCTCCGCGATATCGAACTCACAGCGCTCCCTGACGATGAGATGGCCAAACTTCGCGGGAAATTGATCTCTCTCATTCCGCAAGGATTGCAGCATGCTCTCAACCCCCAGTACAGCATTGGCTACCAGACGGGCGAGCCCGTGGAAGCCCATGAGGAGGATGTCCGCCTCATTGAACTGAAGCGCAGGGTCCTTGAGTATCTGGGGCTGGTCAGTCTTGCAGATGCCGAAACAAGGTTTGTCCTCGACCCGTCAAGCTTCAGTGGTGGCGAGGCCCAGAGAATCCTAATAGCAATGTCACTGATTGCTGGTCCCCAGCTCGTGATAGCTGACGAACCGACCTCGGCCCTCGATGTCACTATTCAGCGGCAGATCATGAATGTTCTTGCCATGGTACGTGATGAGTTTGATATCTCGCTCATTCTCATCAGCCATGATGCAGGTGTCATCGCCGAGATGGCGGACCGTGTGGCGGTCATGTACGCCGGGAAGATCATGGAGCTGGGTGACGCCAAACAGATGTTCTTGAATCCAGGTCATCCCTACACGCAGGGACTGATGAGCTCGTTTCCCACAATCATGATGATGCGGATGCGAGCAGGCGGAAAGAGGCCTGTACTACGGGGCATTCCTGGTGACCCACCGGATTTGGCAGACGTTCCCTCCGGCTGCCCATTCCACCCGCGATGCCAGTTCGCCACCGAGATCTGCAAAGAGGAAGTGCCTGAGTACAGAGAGGTCGAGCCGGGTCACTTCGTACGCTGCCATCGTTACGAGGAACTCAAGCAAGAAAAGGGGGCGTGAGCGCCTCACAGGCGCTCACAGGGTTTCCTGTCACTGACTCTCTATACCACCGTTCCCTCCACCGGAGCATCGTCGTGATGAACTAACAGGATACAGATTCTTCGTGACGCACTTGCGCACCGCTACCTGGTTCCAGTCCTCCCGGCTGAAACGAACACTCCGTAGTATGATATTCCAGTATATATGGATTCGCGCAGGAGTCTCCGCAGAAAGAGAAACGCGCCACCTGTCCTCAGCGGCAGAGATGGGTCGGCCCGTCAAAGATCTCCATTACGAACACGGATGGCCCCGCCTGCGGGCCACATTCAGTGAAACGTACGAGGTCTTTCTACAGCAGAATCGGAACCAGTCGTAGCCACAGACGAGATATCTCTAGGATTTCGCCGCATGAGATGAACCGTGAGCTATGTCGAAGACTAGACGGTACAGAGTGGATGTTACGGAAAAGCCGGTGCCCTCGAACACAGTTCTGGTGTTTCTATCAGCACCTGTCTCGGCGTACACCTCCTTCACGCCACGCGCTCGCAGGGACGCCAGCAACGAAACCACATCCTCGGGGTCAATCTTAACAGGAAAAGGTGAGAAAGCGCCCGGATCCTGAATCAATACCCACGCCTGCCTACGGAACCTCTGTGAACAGAATGCAATCAGACGCGATTCGTTTCGATTCTCCAAACTCAGTTGAAGACAGGCGCGCCACTTGGCAAGTCGGGTCTCGATGCGTTCACGAAGAGACAATGCCCCCTCGTGAAGAAGCGCTTCGATGTGTAACCGTTCAAAGTCGGGTGGTGTAATAACTTCATGCTGGCAGTCCAAGTTGCCAGACACGATTGTTCGCATGATGGTTCGGATGTGGCGTAGTTCGAAGAGAAACGTACCCAAGAGGTTGGACACTCGTGACTCACCCGGCGACACCCAAGACACGACCCGGGTTGCACCCCGCTGCCTGGCACACGCAAGGACATGGTCGACCAAATTAACGCCCGCATCCTCTCGACCCGGGGACAGCACAAGATTCGACAGCAAAACACGACAGGCCCCCTTATCATAGGTGGTAATCGCGGCAGATGTGGGCAGTCGGCCATCATATCCGACGAGTAGGTTCTCTGGGTGAAGATCTCCACTCCTCAGCAATGCTCGGACATCATGCTCCGAGAGATGTATGCCGTCGTTCTTCTTTGCCAGCAAGTAGACTTGCAGCCAGTGAGAGATAGGGGCTGTTCTAACGTCAAGAACCCGACCGTTGACCGTTGACACAAGCCTGCAGGAAAGCTCCCTTCTTTTCAAGGTATCCCAAACTGGGTCTACCGCAAAGTCTATTCGGAGTGCTCCCACGGGCAAGAACGTGTATACCCGGTGCGAGTTCCGAGAGAGAGCCATAAGGGCCTATGAAGACGAGAAGGGCGTGGCCATCCGCCTGAACAGTCATCAAGAGGCGCTGCTGAAACGAAAGGGTCGCACGCCACTTCTCACAGAGCAGTTCTCAGCTGTGATAGACAATCTCTGTCCCTGCCATGAAGAGATCTTTCGCTTCATCCAGGACGAGTCTGACCAGGTTCAGCCACTCTCCATCTCGCTCTTTGTCATCAATGACATGATTCGAAACATCATGCGACGAAAGCCCCAGTTCAAAGACACGATCTTACCGCAGGTGACAATACCTTGGTTTCACTGGAGCAGTCAGGCAGAGAATGCAGCCAACCCTTATGGAGTTGTGAGAGAGAAGAACACCGGGGCCTCAGTCAGTGTTGAGGACGATAGTCTGATAATTGAAGGGGACGGAGGCGACTTCTGGGGCATTCTTGAGGCGCGAATTGCTGACAGCACACGCCGACTGAGGGCGATGATACTGCCTGGTTCTGTGGGTCGGACAGATCCGGTCCCCGCATACAAACATGCCCACATACGAATAGGGATGAAGACGCCCTGTGAAAAGGCGAATCTATATCCGGAGCCGAGGAAAGAGCTTGACTACCGCTTCAGCGAGACTCCCAAGGTGTTCTTCGAGGATGGCATGGAGATAATGAACACGGGACTGATGTTCTCTCTGAAGGTCACTGGGAGCAAGGAGGCGCCATTGCGCGGCGATGTCATTCTTCTCATCGGGCGCAGGTATTCATTCACGGACGAAACCACAATTCGCCTTCGCCTTCATGTCTGGCTCACAGCTGTGAGAAGGGCCGTAGTTGGTGGCCCCAGCATAGAACCATAGGGGGAACGTTAATGGTCTTGATTATACTTCCGATTGCCTTTGTCGTGACGGGCTGTCTTATTCTTATTGTGACTTTTCTCCGGCTTCGCAGACTTCGACGGTATGGGACCATTGTGGAGGAACTCGAGAGCCGATTTGATGTGGCCGATCTCGACCTCTCCGGTGAAACCCAGTACACAGATTGTTTCTCTCATGAGTGGGTCATCAATAATATCTCGAGGCGGCGCTACGGCAGAGTGAGCAGAGGGATTCAGAACTTCATGTCTGAAAACACACTGGCCGGTTCGCTGCTCATGAGTGTCATAGTGGGGGCTGCCGCCATGATCATCGGACTGTTGTTCGTTGAGAGTGTGAGCGCACTGGGTGCAGCTGTTGGAGTGTTCTTTGTCGGAGCCCTAGTGGCAATGGGACCAAGCGACCCGCGAATATCCGAGCAGCTGTTGGTGGCAATCTCAAAGGCGCCCCCTGACAGCATCCGAAAGGAGGACTACGTGTACGTACGGCTGGCCATCGACAGCATCACAGGATGGGAGAGGACAGCACTTCTACTGGGAATCGCCTTTATAGTCATCTCGCCATGGGCTGATCTTGTGCCCAGTGCCGTTGCATTCGGCATAGCCACCATGGTCTCGCGGCTCATCCTCGAACCCGCCCAGACAATTGCGGCTGTGAACTTCCCTCTAGCGTTCCTCTACATGATAGGAATGGTCGTCATCCTGTTCTACTATATTCCTAGAACGCTGCTTCGCCTTGTTAGGCGAAGAGAGCCCGAGGAAGAGAGAGAAGAGAGCATGGCCCGCTGGTAGGCCATTCTCCTGCGCTCAGACATTCAGACTATGAATCCGAACACAACGAACAATGCTCCCAGCACCAGAGTCAAGACGCCTGTGAGAAGTAGGCCGCGCCCGAACAGGGCCGCCCTCCATGCAAGCACTGGGGTACCATCCTCGTCGTATCTAGCCTCATCGTTGAGGGGCTGCCGAGCCATCATGCAGCCGCCCACCATCAACATAACTGCGAACTCGATCACTGTCAGGTCGGCGACCGTAAAGAAGACGTTCTGAGTGGCTCCTGCAAACAGAGCCGCCAGTGCGATGCCTGCATCAACAGCCACCAAGACGGACGCTGACGCCAGAGCCCGGAATCCTGTTGACTTCAGACCCGGTCGAGCCACTTCAGGTCGCCCTCACCGAAGTATAGTAAGGAAGAAGCCAATGAGGACAAACATGATACCAACAATCACGATCGGGAGAAATACCGTCTGTAGTGAGGCGATGAACAATGCCACGTAGTCCTTCGCATCAAGGCTGACGGAGCTCTGCGTGTCATGTTCTTGGTAGACTATCTCTTCCCAAGTGACTTCTTCACCGGACTCAATCTCAGGCGTCATCGGCATGCCGTCATCATCTTGTGCCAAGCAGGTCACCACATCATGTAGTGAATAGAAGAAGATAAAGGCTCGGGAACGGTTAGGCCGTTACGCCGCCGTTCTCCATAGCCTCTGCGTATTCCTGCTGGGCGCTTCGTCCGAAGTCGAGTTCGCCAGCGAAGTGACAAGCCACAAGGTGACCGTTGCCAACGTCCCGAAGTGGCGGCTCCTCCTGCGAGCATATCTCCTGTGCGTAGATACAACGCGGGTGGAACCTGCAACCCTTGGGTGGGTTGATTGGACTCGGGACTTCTCCCTTGAGAATCTGAGCTCGGCCTGCGAAACGCGGGTCGGGCACAGGTACAGCAGACACCAGCGCAAACGAGTACGGGTGCAGCGGTCGCTCAAAGATGTCCCCAGGATTGAGCTCGACAATCTTGCCCAGATACATGACCGCGACCCTGTCGCTCATGTGCTTCACAACGCTTAGGTTGTGAGAGATGAACATGTACGTGAGCTTGAACTCGTCCTGAAGATCCTTCATCAGGTTTAGCGTCTGGGCCTGTACTGATACGTCCGTACTTGAGGTGGGCTCGTCCATCACCACGAACTTCGGATTTAGAGCGAGCGCGCGAGCGATACAGATTCTCTGTCGCTGGCCACCCGAGAACTCGTGGGGAAATCGGTTCAGATGATCTTCATTGAGACCGACCTTCTGGAGCAAGCTTAAGACCATCTCGCGCATCTTGGGCCCCCTAGCAATACCGTTCACCACAAGAGGCTCACCAACCGAGTTCTTGATGGTGATTCGTGGGTCAAGTGAGGCCATGGGGTCCTGGAAGACTATCTGCATCTCGCGTCTGAGCTCTCGAAGTTCCTTGCCCCTGAGATGTGTGATGTCACGACCCTCAAAGAAGATCTGACCCGCAGTGGGTTCGAGGAGTCGCAATATTGTCCGTCCAAGTGTCGTCTTCCCGCAGCCCGACTCACCGACCACACCCAGGGTTTCGCCCCGGTATATCTTGAATGAAACGTCGTCGACCGCGTGAACTTTTCCGATGACTTTCCTGAAGACACCCCCCGTGAGAGGGAAGTACTTCTTCAAGTGTCTTGCTTCAACTAGTACGTCAGCCATTCTTCATTCCTCCTCAAATCTTCCCCTGCGGGTGATGGCAAGCCACCCAGTGACCTGGCCGTATCTCCCTTAGTTCGGGTTTCTCCTTTGAGCATATCTCGGTTGCGAAGTCGCAGCGCGGATGGAACCTGCAGCCCGTCGGTGGGGTGATCAGGTTGGGCACCGATCCGCGAATCTGGTCAAGACGGTCCTTGTGCTCATGCAGCTTCGGCACAGCCTTGAGAAGTCCAACCGTGTAGGGATGGATGGGGTTGTTGAACAACTCCTCAGTGGATGTGGCCTCGACGGTAGTTCCTGCATACATCACCGTGACTGCGTTGCACGTTTCCGCAACAACGCCTAGGTCATGTGTGATGATCATGATGGAGCTACCGACCTTCTTCTTGAGGTCGTTGAGCAGCCTGAGGACCTGCGCCTGCACCGTGACATCCAAGGCTGTGGTCGCCTCGTCACATATGAGGATTGACGGGTTACATGCGAGAGCCATGGCGATGAGCGCACGTTGGCGCATACCACCAGACAGCTCATGCGGATACTGATTGGCAATCTGCTCGGGGGCCGGCATCTTGACCATTCTGAGCATCTGAATGGCCCTGCGCAGAGCCGCTTTCTTCCTGTACTTCTTGCCCGGCTCCGGTGGATTGTCGAGCATCGCCTTGTACTCTCGAATCCGCTCATCAATCTGTGCGGCTTTCTCAGCCGGTGGGTCGGCCTTCAGGGCCTGCTCCAGCTCCTCTATCTTGACCTCGAGGGCATCGCGACCTAGGTCTTGATGTATCTCAATGACCTCAGCAATCTGATCCCCAACCTTGAACACAGGATTCGGGAAGGTGGCAGGGTCCTGAAACACTATGGCAATCTTGTTGCCTCGCATGTGGAGCATCTCTTCATCGGACAACTTGAGAATGTCAATCTCTGTCACCTCGCCAGTCTCAGGATCTTTGTCGTAGAACAGAATCTCACCTTCCTCAATACGTCCTGGAGGCTCCACAAGCCGAAGGATAGACCTAGCTGTGACACGCTTGCCACAGCCGGTTTCACCGACTATCCCCATGGTGTCGCCCCGCTTGAGACGGAGCTGCACGCCGTCCAGGGCCTTGACAACACCCTCGTAGGTATAGAAGTTCACTTTCAGGTTCTTGACCTTGAGAACGTAGTCTTCAGACATCATTGCGACCTCCTTGTTACCTCCGTCTCAACTTGGGATCGAGGATGTCCCTGATGCCGTCGCCCACTAGGTTGAACGCCAGAGCCGTCACGAGGATTGCAAGCCCTGGGAACAGACTCATCCATGGGGCGATTGTCAGGTACTGTTGCCCAATGGAGATCATCAACCCCCATTCCGCCACACCGGCAGGTGGACCAAAGCCGATGTAGGACAGGCCAGCTGCGGTGAGCAGCACACCACCCGTGTCCATGGTGGCCTGGACAATCAACGGCTGGAACGTGTTCGGAATGATGTGGGTGAAGAGAATTCTGCTGTCACTGGCACCGACAGATCGCGCAGCCTCGACGTAGAGCTTCTCGCGCTCAGCAAGCACTTGCCCCCGCACAAGCCGCGCGTATACTGGCCACCATGTGACCATCAGAGCGAGTGAGATGTTGTCGAGGCTGCGTTCTCCAAGCGCCATGACAATTGCCATGGCCAGTATCAGACCTGGGAATGCAAAGAAAACATCTGTGATTCGCATCACGAGCTCGTCGAGCTTGCCACCGTAGTAGCCAGAGGCCGCTCCAATGACGGCACCCATAGAAACCGCCACTATGACAATCGTGACAGAGATTCTGAGATCGGTCTTGGCGGCCCACACTATTCGTGAGTAGATGTCACCGCCAACGTCGTCTGTACCCCAGTAGTGAACTGGGTACCAGTAGTTATAGCGGAGCTGAATTGTGATGTCTACGCTCCATGTCGAAGTCTTCTGAGTCGCATTGAACCAGACAACCCATGTGTACTTGGCAGGCTGGTCGCCCACTGTGATGTCGGTTCGCATCGTATTGTTTCGGCTGTGGGTCCCGATGAGGGCGGCCTGACGCTCCGAAGGCGTCGAGGCATTGAACGTTGCGTAGTCCATAGCATAGAGCTCTGCCACGCACAACACATCCAAGTCCGACTCGGCACCAGCATCCTGTATTATGACCGAAAAGTAGACCGAGGGGTTCTCCTCTAGTACCTGAAGATGTTGTGGCCCAACATCTACCTCTCCGGCATAGATGGTCGGATAGAGCTCCACATCAGTCCTGTTGTGAGAGTAGATTGTAAGAGTCGAAAACTTCGGCACCTTTGACACTGTACCAGGTGGGACACTGCTGTCGGTCCATGTTCGTTCCTCTGGGCCGTAGGATGTGATGTACGGCGCAAGTAGAGCTATGCTGACTATGACGACAACTATGATTATCCCAGCCACAACGAGCGGACTCTTTCGCACGAGATGAAGGCTGTATCTGAATTCCTTTGTTCTTGGCCCCATGTCCTCACGGAACTCCTCATACCAGTGGGCCTTCACAGCCGGCACAAACAGCAGGATGATGCACAAGAGGCTCACACCAATCAGAAGGAACCCAAGAGGACCAATCGTGAGGGCTACGATAATCAGGAAGATGTCCATGTAGAATGAAGATGAGAAAGCATAGGTATCGTAGCCCAGCATTGCTCGGCCGTTGTTGACGCTGGCATAGCCAATGCCAATGAGCACAAGCGCTTGAAATGGCCATCCCAACAGGAAAGCAGGAACAGCTGACTCGAGGCCCGTTGCGGCCATGATGAAACCCACAAATGCACCGACAATAGCCGACAAACCAATGACAATCGACACGATTCCCAGTACAATCTCAAGGTACGACAGTGTCTTTGCTGGGCCGCTGATTGGCATTTGCTGATTACTAGTTGATTCCATTTACTAGTTCCTCCTATCCGAATCGGATCCGCGGGTCCAAGATGCCATATACGAGGTCCACAATCAAATTGGCCGTCACGTAGATGAGGGCCACGAGTAGAGTGAAGCCATTGATGGCTGCAATGTCAGAGTTCAGGATAGCCCTCACAGCCCAACGACCAAGACCCGGCCAAGAGAATATCGTCTCCGTGAGAACCGCTCCGCTCAGGAGACCACCAAAGGCCAGACCAATGACAGTGACCGTAGGTATCAGAGCATTGCGCAACGCGTGCTTGTAAATCACAACACGTTCACGAAGACCCTTGGACCTAGCGAGGGTGATATAGTCCTCCTTTAGCACCTCTAGCATACTGGAACGCATCATTCGTGTTATGATTGCAAGCGTCAGGTAGCCCAGACAGAAGCCGGGCATTGTCAGGTGTAGTATAGCATCCCACCATAACACAGGACTATGATAGAACAGCAGGGTATCGATGAGCATAAAGTTCGTGATTGGAACGTAACCCTGATCACCCACGAGGTTGTGCCACAGCGTAATGTCGTACCGATAGTCACCTGGGAGAGCAGGGAGACCGTGGACTGAGAGCTGGAAGTAGAACACGTACTTCAGCAACAGGCCGAACCAGAAGATAGGCATTGACACTCCGGCCAAAGAGAAGACTCGCGTGACATGATCAATCGGCCTGTCCTTCTTTGTTGCCGATAGAATCCCAAGTGGGATTCCCAATACCACTGCGAATACCATTGCCACCATGGCCAGTTCTATTGTGGCCGGAAACCGCAGCGATATCACCTGCAATACCGGCATGTCACTGGCCTCGGATGTACTAACGCCCCAGTCGCCTGAGAGCAGATTCCTGAGGTAGAGGAAATACTGCACATAGAGCGGCTGGTCAAACCCATGGGACTTGATAATCCCTGGAATGGCCGCATCCGGGGTTCTCTCCGTGATGTACATGGATAACGGATCACCGACGACGTACGACAAGAACCAGGTCATCGTAAGCACGCCGAAGACGACTGGTATCGCAAGTAGAATTCGTCTCAATATGAAATCACGAAGTTTCATCGTCAACCCTCTATGATTGCAATCGTCTGATTGTATGGGACAACGCGTCGTGTCAACATTTGTCGCTCACTTAAGCCTTGCTCACGGCGTCCTTCTCTTGGTCCGACCCACTTTTGCTCTATTAAATAGCTTTGGCTTGCGCAGCATTTTGCTCAACTGCCTGCTCTTGAGGCGAAAAACATGCCACTTCGCCCGAAACGGGTGCCAACACCAGTCCTACCATGCACCTTCTCCTGTTTCAAACGCTCCTGCGATAAAGTACATCATCAGGGCGATGAAGATGACTATGACCACGAACCCGACCAAGAACCCACGGCTGGATAGCTCGTTCCAGAAGATTAGAGGGCCGTAGATATCACTCCAAGAGGCAACACCCGTGGCGTAAGCAATGACCGTCAAAACGAGGGGCAACACAAAGAAAAGAGCCACAGCAGCCACCAAGTATATGACTCTGCGTTTCCAGATTCGCCGGTTTATCTGTCGAATCTCTTCTTCCTCGGACATCGAAGACTCGCTATAGGACGCGTCCTGATGACTGGTCATGGTGGTTCCTCCTGAACGCCGAAGGCATTCAAGATAAAGTAAATCATTGCTGCCGTCAGGGCAACAATCACTACGAACCCAATCACAAAGGCTGGCCCGGAAACCTCGTTCCAGAAAACAAGAGGCCCGAATCGCTCGCTCCACTCACCTGCACCAGTCACATCAGCCAGCATCAATAACACAAATGGCGTTGAAACAAAGACTAGAATCGCAGCCGAGATGTAGGCTGCCCTCTTGAGGAGGTGTATCAGACGCGTCTCCGCTGGTGTGGCTCCAAGCTCTGCATCTGGAACGCTAGCGGTCATCTCGGGCATCGACTCCACGGGATGGCGAACACCACGTATCAGATACCAGTCATGGAGATTTCGAATCTTGCGCCTCACGAATGAAACAATCCCCTCCTTTGTCACATCTTCGGTGCGACTCAGGAGGCTCCCGCCAATATAGAAGGAGATGAATCCGAGAAGAATCGCAAGCCCGAGTGGAGCCTCAAAGCCGTAGAACAACAGCATGTTGTAGCACGCAGCTGCAACCCTGAAGCCGATGAGCGCAGTGAACCACCAGATCTTGTTCCCAAATATGCGCGAGCGGGTATGTAGGTAGTATGACCCAGCAATCATTGCAAAGAGCGAGAATGCAAAGACATCTAGCACAAACCAGACCGCCCACCACTCGGTGCTAAGGGCAAATCGTACGAGCGGGTTTACCTCGTACTCTGGGCCGCGAGTCTGAACGAGTAGTACTGTATATGCGGCATCAATCAGACCAATTGGCGACAGCGAGAAGACCAAGTATCGAATCCACGGTTCACGCCACCACAGGAGAAACATCTGCCGTGTGGTCATGGTCGAGAGGGTCTTCTTGATTCTTGGTCGCATCAGCAGGGCCTACCCGTTGTGTCATTCGTGCGCATGGCTATAAGACCTTCCAACGGCGCACAGTAGATAGAAAACGTTGCCAAGGAACTGTAAGGCGAGTACAAAAAGAGAAAAAGAAAGACGGGTGCAGAGGGCGAACCCTCTGCTATGCTTCAACTCGACAGGCCGCACTTACGTACCGTAGAACGGACTGAAGTCCTTGTAGTAGTGGTAGAAGTACGGACCGTGCATTGGGTTGAAGACGTATCCGTTCATGTACACAGACTCGACATGGAAGCTGGTTGCCTGGTAGACCCAGATGTACGCCACGTGGTCCACAATGGCCTCCTGGATCTTGTAGTACAGGTCCTTCCTGACATTCTCGTCCTGTGACTGGGCAGCCTGGTCAATCCAACCATCGACCTTGGTGGCGTTCCAGCCCTCAGAGCCAGCCAGACCAACCCTAGCCGGGAAGGTGCCGGTGCTCTTTACGAACGGACCGACGTAGTTGTCAGGGTCTGCGTAGTCAGGCGCCCAACCAAGGAAGAAGATTGGGAGCTGCCTGTGTCGCACCTGGTAGAGGTAGTTGCTCCACTCCAGAGGTACGACATCAATCTCCAGAGACTGGGACGGCTGAGTTGCGCCTGGGTCGGCAAGAACCTTGGTGATACCGTCCTTGAGGAGCAGGCAGGCCTTCTCACGGTTGACGTTGCCGGAGTTGTAGTAGATCTCCAGCTTGTAGCTCATGTTCGCGAGAATGTCATCGAGACCCTGCTCCATAGCATCGTTCCAAGCATCGACAGCCTTCTCAATGTCGTAGGAGTACATGAACAGGTCGTCCTTGTGGCCGAACATGCCCTTTGGAATCGGACCCTGAAGCTGGATACCGAAGCCGTTGAGCACATCATTGATGTATGTCTGATAGTCGAAGGCGTACGAGAATGCCTCTCGGGTCGCCTTGATTGTGAACGGACTCTGGACTATCTGACCGGACTTGTTGAATGTCGGATTCATGTTGAATCCGAGGAACATCACATCGTAGGTCGGCTCACCACACCAGAGCTTCAGCGCAGGAATCTTGGACTTGACCGTACCATCCTCACTGTCTCCAGTGATGCCGTTGTAGATCTCGCTTGCGTGGCTGACTGGCCAATAGCCACCGTCGCTTGCTCCAGTCTGCAGGTTCAGAATTCTTGAGCTGACCTCCTCGTTTGTCTTGATGATGATCCTCGTGATGTTTCCGGCGTTCGGGAAGTCCGCCTTGGCTGCAGTTGCCCGCCAGTAGTTCGGGTTGATGTCAAGGGTGATGTGGTCGTCAGGCACCCACTCGCTCAGCATGTACGGACCGGTACCGCATGTGTGAGTATCGAGATACTCGTTGTGCTCTCCAATCGTGATGCCGCCATGCTTCTCAATGAAGGTGGGGCTGATGATTGCGCCAACCTCGTACGTGATTGCAGCAAGGAACGGTGCGTACGGATATGCCAGACGGAACCTCACGGTGTAATCATCAAGAACGATGATTGGCTCCATGGCCGTCCAGTTGTTGTACGCCTCCTCGTGCTCGGCGCTTCCCTCACCGTACGTGTACACGGCATCCTCAACCATAGCTCCGCCAAGGATTGGCTCGGCAAACATCCACGCCGGACCCCAACCGTCGAAGATTGCCATCACGCGCTCAAAGTTGTACTTGACGCAGCTGGCATTGAATGGTGTGCCGTCGTGGAACTTGATCCCCTGTCTCAGATGGAAGGTCCAGTTGAGTCCATCTGCAGACACCTCATAGGACTCCGCCAGTAGTGGAACTGTTGGATTCGTATCGGCTGAGTCCCAGTCATAGGTATACAACGTTTCGTAGACGTTGTAGTGAATCCATGAGCCGAATGACTCATAGTTCACGTGAGGATCCATGTACTCGGGATTTCCGATAGTCTCCCAAATGATCGTGTCACGTCGAACTGGCGACGGTGCGAGGAATATCATCGCGCCCGCCGAGCCAACGATGATGACGATGACCACAAGGGCGATTATGTAGTTTCTCTCCAT
>QMYR01000026.1 GCA_003662765.1 Candidatus Thorarchaeota archaeon | reverse complement strand
TCTATTCTTTACAACACATCAATCTCGGTCAAGGAGCCTATCGACAATCTTCTCCTGTCAAATGCGATTCGTCCAGCTGTTGTCGGCATGATGCGCACATTGTCACGAGAGATTGGACCGATGGGCATACGCGTGAACGCTGTATGCCCTGGCTGGGTTCGCACGGACCGTGTGAAGCAACTCCTCGCAAAGAACCCCAGCCGCGAGGGCGAGATTGTTGCGCAAATACCGCTAGGTCGTATGGGCACGCCAGATGAGTTCGGAGCAGTCTGTGCATTTCTTTTGAGTCCGGTTTCAAGCTACATTCACGGTGCACTCCTGCTCATCGATGGCGGGCTGTATCATGGCATGATGTAGAGTTCGGTCAGAGTATGCCCGATGAGTCCATTGACGCCAGTCGCATCAGTGCTCTTCGAGCATGGTTCCGCACCTGTGCATCATCATCGTCCAATAGGGCTCGGAGGCTCGTGGCTGCTGGTGGGTATGGCATGACACTCAGCGCCCAAGCCGCTTCACGCCTCACATCAACCGATGGTGACTCCAGTGCCTCAGTCACTGCGCGTCGGATGATTTCAGAACGTTTCTCGGCAACAAGTCGTATGAGTCGGACTTGCTCTTCTGGTTCCGCCCGCCTTATTGCCTCTGCAAGACCTTGCAGAGCTCTTGTGTCATCCATATCACGGAGTCCTCTGATTGCCCAGTCACGAACATCACTGTGAGCATCCTCAAGTGCAGCGAGCAAGCATGGTATTGATTGTGGCGAAGAGATTCTGCTCAGTGCCCATGCTGCCGCCTGTCGTACTTCCACGATGGGATCGCCCATCATGGCGCACAACGTGCCTATACTCTCATCGTCAGCCACATTGGTAAGTGCAAATATGGCCTCTCGTCTCAACTCGATGGTTTCCGAGTGATCTCGGGCGAGTTTTCGGATCATCCTACCAAAGTACTTGGGCTCGGTACTGGTCAGGATGTGTAGTATCCACTTTCTAATCTCAAAGTCGCTGCTCCTGTCTGAAAGCAGCTCAGCCAACTCCATGTTGAGAGCGTCTAGCCTTCTCCTGTATGCCGCCTGAAGCCCCCGCACACGAATAAGGCGGTCATCATCCCATATTGCCAGTCTGATGACATCAACGGCTAGCCTGTCGTCCAGCCTATCCACCACACTCAGAATGCGTTCCTTGAGCCTTTGACTTCCTTTCTCTCCCTTGTCGAATAGCCTCCCCACTTCTGCGAGGAACTCATCCTCACTGCCTGTGATGCACTGCGCCGCGACTCTCATGTCACCGCGTTCCACTGCATCTGCAATATCCTCTAGCAACCGTGTCACTCGTGTACAACCTCATGTTGTGGTGTTATGTGTTTCCAATCGCTCAGTAGATTCGAAATGCCTTGGCGTGCGGCAACCTGAACCATTCCTTCTCTGGTTCATCGCGCAGAATCGCACTGAGCACGGCTGTCTGAACAACTAATGTATTCGCTATCACTTGAGCCAGTGGTGTTTTGAGACCGTAGTCAACAGGTAGGTTGATGTGAAATGTCCGTAACGCCAGTATTTCTTTGAGCACATGCAAGAATCTTTGATCACTCTCTGTAGACGGGCTATCGGTGACGAGGACGGCGGCGTCGCCTGTTCGTGTCGGCAGACTGCCATAATGCTGGAATTCCTCTCTCAACACGCTCACACCAAGAGTCAGCGAGGATTCATTGACCTTCATCATTCCCAGCTGAGCGGCAACATAGTTGGGCCCCTCGGAGATGAAGTACACAGTATGTCCTCTGTCAATGAGTGCCGAGAGCTTCTCGCCCTCCTTTTCCGCCCATTGATGAATCCTATACATCTGCGTTCTCAAGAGCTCAACATCATCATGGTACCGCTTCTCATTGATCTGGCCGACTATGCCGAACAAGTATGCAAGAGCAGCAGTCGTGGGGGCGGTGGGGATAATGTTGTACGTTTTAACGTGAGTATCTGTCAGCCAGAGCGTGTCTACATGCTCGGTGATTGGTCCGTTCCGGTTGTCCGTCAGGGCCACGGTGGCGGCCCCATGTTCCTTCCCATAGTCCATAGCATCAATTGTAGACAGGCTCCGTCCAGAGGCAGTGATCCCAATGACAGTACATCCTTGATTAATCGAAAGACGGTTCACCTCTGATGCGGACAGGGCCACCGCGTTAATCCCTTCTTGCAGAAGCGCCCATTGGCCATACTGTGCCACGGCGTACGAGTCGCCACAGCCCGTAAACACAACCAACTTGCGGTCGCTAACTAGGTCTATGTCACTGTGGAGGCCTGCGTTCAGAGCCTCGGGAATGCTCCTGTTCTGAAGTTTCCTTGAGGTTTCACACTGTCTAAGGAACTCACTCACCATTGTCTTCTACACCTCGGTTTACCTAGGTGTGGCGAACGGCATACTTATCTCCATGGTGGTTTCAGGCGAGTCTTCTTTGCCGGATCATCTTCAGAAGTGGACCAGCGAAATCCTCAATCATAACATAGAAGAAGATGGTGGCGCCCCCGCCGGGATTTGAACCCGGGTCTCAAGATTCGCCCTTCAAGACGCACCTCGAAAGTGTGACAGTCTTGAATGCTAGGCCGGGCTACACTACAGGGGCACCGGACTGGGGTTCGGTCATTTGGATTTTCTATTAAAGTTGTCGGACGTGACGCGTGTCTGGCCACAACAGACCCGGAAGACGCTCAGATGTAGTCACAGGTGCTCAGGGGCTCCTCGCTCGAGGGCATTGACAAGATGCTGAGGAAACAACTTGGAGAGGAGAGATTGGCGCCATACCTGTCACGCTTTAACAAACGTAATACAACAGCGCTGTTTCAACCAGATTTATAACGAAAAGTGCGGATAGAATTAGTGGCTAACGGCCAAGCTTTCCCGTAGTTGACTCTCCATACTAGTGTTTCATCGTAAGGCTTTTATGGCTACAGAAGAGCCCTCGATTGCTCAGGCAGAGCTGCTTCCCATCATGCATGGCCATATTTGACATTCCAAAGAACAACATGTCGGGTGTAGACCGGACATGAGGACGGTCAAGATGGCAAGCATCGATGAGCTGGGCTCGTGGCGCAGCTAGGTAGCGCAGCAGGCTTTTAACCTGACGGTCGCGGGTTCAAATCCCGCCGAGCCCGCCACAGCCACTAGGCTAATGGGAAGTGGCAGGAGGCCGGAGCAGAGCGTACGGGGCGGCTATTGCGGTCTATGAGAGAGCTCGGACTTCTCTGGGTTCATGCAATGGGAAGCAGAATAGTCGGCAGTAGTTCGCCCGTCTTTCATGACTAGGGTGTGTGGTGACAAGTTGGGCACGGAAGAGCGTCAGAAGTACTGGCCTGTCATAGAGGCGTACTTTCAAGACCGAGGCCTTGTGGGTCAGCATCTCGACTCATTTAATCGGTTTGTCAATTATGAGCTGCAAGAGGTTGTGAACAGCGTCGGGAAGATTACCCCAAAGGTCGAGGGTTATTACGTGGAGTTGGGAAAGATCTACGTGGAGCCCCCGTCCGTGAGGGAGGCCGACGGCAGTGAGCACCCACTGTATCCATTGGAGGCCCGGATTCGGAATCTGACATACGCTAGCAAGCTGTATCTTGAGATGACCCCCGTGAAGAAGGAGGGAACCACAACAACGCGTCTTGAAACCCTCAAGATCTACATCGGTGACCTCCCCATCATGCTGCGGAGTGAAAAATGCCTCCTCTATGGGATGTCGGATGAGGAGCTCATCAAGCACGGGGAAGACCCCAAGGACCCTGGTGGCTATTTCATCATCAACGGATCCGAGCGCGTGCTTGTCACGCAAGAGGATCTTGCACCTAACAGGATTCTGATTGAGGAGGCGAGCAAGTCCTCCGGTTACACCCACATTGCTAAGGTGTTCTCCACATCACGCGGTTTCCGTGCTCCAGTCACGATTGAGCGCAAACGAACTGGTGAACTCAGGGTGTCATTTCCCTCCGTGCCAGGAAAGATTCCCTTGGCCATACTGATGAAGGCGCTCGGACTCGAATCGGATCGTGAGATTGTAGAAGTGATATCCGATGATGAGGAAATTCAGAATGAACTGATCGTCACCATCGAACAGTCTGCCCCAATCAATGCTGGTCCTGATGCAGAGAAAGGGACTACACGCGAGAACGCCCTAGACTATATCGGCAAGCGTGTTGCGGTGGGCCAGACCAAGGAGTACCGCCTAGCTCGCGCGGAGAAAGTACTGGATAGATATCTCCTGCCCCACATTGGCACAGAGCCTGAGCACCGTCTGAAGAAGGCATACTATCTAGGTCAGATGGTCGAGCGCTTGTTGGAGCTAGTCTTGGGCAAGCGTCAACCTGATGACAAGGACCACTATGCCAATAAGAGGCTGAAGCTGAGCGGCGACCTATTGATGTCGCTATTTCGTGTGGCACTCTACTCACTCACTCGTGACATCAAGTATCAGCTTGAGCGTACTGCAGTGCGGGGGCGGAAGCCCAACATTCGGACAGCCGTACGTGCCGATGTGATCACACAACGCCTCAAGCATGCCCTTGCAACGGGCAACTGGGTGGGCGGAAAAGCTGGCGTTTCGCAACTGCTTGACCGAACGAACTACATCTCTTCTCTGTCTCATCTACGAAGAGTCGTTTCACCACTATCACGTTCGCAACCACACTTCGAGGCACGTGACCTTCATGCCACGCATTGGGGCAAGATATGTCCGAACGAAACACCTGAGGGCCCGAACTGTGGTCTTGTAAAGAATCTCGCCATGATGGCCTACATCTCTGTTGGAACCGATGAGGAAGCGGTCGAACGCGCGCTGCTCAAGGCAGAGGTCGAGCCCATCGAACGCCGGCGTGGAAAGCGGGGCACAAAATGGGCTGATGTTTTCCTAAATGGTCGCTTGGTTGGGGTGCATCCGGCACCACAGGTTCTCGTGAAGACGATTCGCCAGAAACGTCGTGCTGGCGAGATTGACCATGAGGTCAACATCGCATACTACGATGACACACATGAAGTCCAAGTCAACTGTGATGCTGGTCGTGTGCGCAGGCCTCTCATTGTTGTGGAGAACGGTAAGAGCCGCCTGACTGATGAGCACCTCCGCATGATCAAGGATGGTGAATGGGGCTTCCAAGATCTCCTCCGAAATGGGATCGTAGAGTATCTGGATGCTGAGGAAGAGGAAAACGCATTGATAGCAATGTATCCGGAGGACATAGGCCCCAACACGACTCACCTAGAGATAGTCCCCTCAACTATACTGGGAATCTCAGCTGCACTTATTCCATTCCCAGAACGGAACCAGTCTCCACGAAACGTGTACATGGCTGGAATGGCAAAGCAGTCTGTGGGTGTCCCAGCATCGAACTTTGCATATCGGGCGGACACGCGCTCTCACTTTTTCCACTATCCACAAGTTCCCCTTGTGAAGACTCGCGCAATGGATTCCATAGGCTATGAAGAGAGACCCGCTGGCCAGAATTTCATTGTGGCAATCCTCTCATTCGAGGGCTACAATATCGAAGATGCACTAATCATGAACAAGGCCTCCATCGAGCGTGGCTTGGGTCGAAGTACGTTCATTCGCGTCTACGAGAGCGAGGAGCGCAAATATCCCGGCGGTCAAGAAGACAAGTTCACGATTCCCGACCGGAGCGTGAGGGGCTACAGAGCATCGGAAGCGTATCGAAACCTTGGTGACGATGGCATAATCGAAACAGAGGTCGAAGTGCAGGGCGGTGACGTACTTATCGGTAGAACCTCTCCCCCACGTTTCCTCGAGGAGTTCTCCGAGTTCGAGATAACGTCTCCCAATCGCCGTGAAACCTCGGTGGCCGTTCGCCATGGCGAGTCCGGTGTGGTGGACCGCGTCATCTTGACTGAAACGATCGACGGCAATCGCCTCGTCAAGGTCAAGGTTCGAGACCTGCGTATCCCAGAGCTCGGTGACAAGTACGCATCTCGCCACGGCCAGAAGGGTGTCATTGGGTACATTGTTCCACAGGAGGATGTGCCATTCACAGAGGATGGCGTTGTTCCCGATCTCATAATCAATCCACATGCGATTCCAAGCCGGATGACCATTGGTCAGATCTTGGAGATGATTGCGGGCAAGGCTGCCTGCCTCGAGGGCAAGCAACAGGACGCTACACCCTTCTGTGGTGTAACCGAGGAGGAACTATTCAAGATACTACATGACCATGGTTTCCAGTACAACGGCCGTGAAACCATGTACTCTGGAATCACTGGCGAGAAGCTACAGACAACAGTCTTCATCGGAGCGATTTTCTACCAGAAGCTTCACCACATGGTGGCTGACAAGATACATGCGCGTGCCAGAGGTCCTGTCCAAATTCTGACAAGGCAGCCGACCGAGGGGAGAGCCCGGGAGGGCGGTCTGCGGTTCGGGGAGATGGAACGCGATGTTCTGATTGGTCATGGTGCTGCAATTCTGCTAAAGGGACGGCTGCTTGACGAGTCCGACAAGAGCAATATGCTGGTGTGTGAAGAGTGCGGTCTCATTGGAGTGTATGACCGAAACAAGGACATGTACTACTGTCCCATCTGTGGTCCAAATGCAAAGATTAGCAGCGTTGTTGTGTCCTATGCGTTCAAGCTCCTCATCCAAGAGATGATGTCATTAGGTCTTGCATGTAGACTGAGACTCAAGGAGATGATTTGAGATGCTGTCCGGCCTTAGTATCAAGAAGATTGATGCAATTGAGTTCGGTCTTTTGTCCCCCGAAGACATTAGAAAGATGTCCGTTGCTCAGATAGTTGTCGCTGACACATACGATGAGGACGGCTACCCCATAGAGTCCGGCATAATGGACCCTCGTCTGGGAGTGATTGACCCCGGCCAGAGGTGCCGCACATGCGGAAACAGGGTTGGAAACTGTCCGGGTCACTTCGGACATATTGAGCTCGCACGTCCTGTAATGCATGAGGGCTATGCCAAGGTCATTCACAAGGTTCTCCGGGCTACCTGTCGCGAATGCAACCGACTCCTATTGACTGACGACGAGATTGAGGAGTTCAAACAGCTGTTCAAGAGATACCCAGAGATTGGGGAGCGGACTGCTGTTCTCTCAAAGGAGATTCTCAAGCGGGCGGCCAAGGTAAAGAGCTGTCCGCATTGTGGTGCTGAGCAGCTGAAGCTGAAACTTGAGAAGCCCACCTCCATCTATGAGATTGGCGAGGCCGGATCAGTAAGACTGACTCCTATTGACATTCGTGAGCGCTTGGAGAACATCATCGATGATGACTATCGCCTGATGGGAATAAACCCTGATGCGGCTCGGCTTGAGTGGGCTATCCTTACAGTTCTGCCAGTTCCTCCGGTCACAGTACGACCTTCGATTACGCTAGAATCAGGAGTGAGAAGCGAGGACGACTTATCACATAAACTGATTGACATAATCCGTATCAATCAGCGTCTTCGCGAGAACTTGGACGCAGGTGCCCCTGCCCTCATCGTAGAAGACCTCTGGGAACTTCTCCAATATCATGTGACAACGTATTTCGACAATGGTGTGAGTGGCATTCCACCAGCTCGACATAG
Source organism: Candidatus Thorarchaeota archaeon (assembly GCA_003662765.1). Classification (GTDB taxonomy): domain Archaea; phylum Asgardarchaeota; class Thorarchaeia; order Thorarchaeales; family Thorarchaeaceae; genus B65-G9. The sequence continues at coordinate 11,776 of QMYR01000026.1, read as the reverse complement.
ATCGGGTCGAGCGCTGAGAACCTTGGCCCAGCGGCTGAAAGGGAAGGAGGGCCGCTTTAGGTCGAACTTGTCTGGCAAGCGCGTGGACTTCTCCGCACGAACTGTCATCTCTCCAGACCCCAACTTGAGTATGAATGAGGTTGGTGTGCCCGAGGAGATTGCAAAGATTCTCACAATTCCTCAGCGCGTCACTGAGTGGAACCTTGAGGAGATGAAGGAGCTGGTAATTCGTGGTCCTGACCGGCATCCTGGGGCCAACTATCTCATTCGTACTGACGGGCGTCGTGTCGACCTTCGGTTTGTCAAAGACCGGTCGATAATTGCTGACACCATCGAACCAGGCTTTATAGTGGAGCGGCATCTTGCAGATGGTGACATAGTGCTGTTCAACCGACAACCATCACTCCACAGAATGTCAATCATGGCCCACGAAGTTCGCGTGATGCCATATAGGACATTTAGACTGTCGCTCTATGTCTGCCCGCCATACAACGCTGACTTCGATGGCGATGAGATGAATCTGCATGTTCCACAGTCCGAAGAGGCCCGTGCAGAGGCTCGTGTCCTCATGCGTGTACAAGAACAGATTCTCTCTCCGCGTTACGGCGGTCCTATCATCGGGGCGCTACAAGATTACATCTCTGCGGCATTCCTTCTCACTCGGAAATCAAGTCTATACACCCTTGACCGTGTCAACCAATTGATGGCTGTCACAGACTTCGAGGGAACCCTACCGGAACCTGCAATCAAGGCTCCGGTTCCGCTGTGGACCGGCAAACAAATCTTCAGCATGTTCATCCCCGAAGGCATAAACATCTCATTCAAGGCTAACATCTGCCGCAAGTGTTCCGTCTGTAAGAAAGAGGACTGCGAATACGATGCATATGTTGTGATACGTGACGGGAACTTGGAGTTTGGCGTTGTCGATGAAAAGGCATTTGGTGCCGGCGAGCCTGACTCACTGTTCCACCGAATTATAAAGGAGAAGGGGCCAACAGCAGCTAGGAAGTTCATGGATTCCGTTGGGCGGCTCTTGGTTCGTCTCATCACTGATCGCGGGTTCTCAATGGGTCTGGACGATGTTACCCTGCCGCGAGAGGCTCAAGAACGAATCAAGGTAATCCTCCAAGAAGCCGAGGAGAAGGTGAATCAGCTCATCGAAACGTACAAGCGAGGTGAGCTCGACCCCAATCCTGGACAGACACTGCTGGAAACCCTTGAACAGAGAATCATGGCGACACTTGCAGAGGCACGAGACTCTGCAGGTGAGGTTGCAGGAGAGCACCTTGGTCTTGAGAACTCCGCTGTGATCATGGCACAGACGGGGGCCCGAGGCTCACGACTCAATCTCTCTCAAATGGCAGCGGTGGTTGGTCAACAAGCAGTCCGTGGTGAACGTATCAAACGGGGCTACAAGGGACGCACACTGCCTCATTTTGAGAAGGGTGACCTCGGAGCTCGGGCGCGAGGATTTGTCACATCAAGTTACAAGAGTGGACTCGACCCAATAGAATATTGGTTCCATGCGGCAGGAGGTCGCGAGGGTCTCGTTGACACTGCAGTGCGAACTTCAACATCCGGTTACATGCAGCGCAGACTAATGACCGCATTGCAGGACCTCAAGGTCGAAACCGACGGGACCGTGAGAACTGCAACAGGGCAGATTGTGCAGTTCAAGTTTGGAGATGACGGTGTTGATCCCAGCAAGTCTGACCATGGTCGTGCTGTCAACATCGACATCGCGATAGAGAAGGTGCTCGGAAAGAGCAGGCTTAGTTAGGGAGGATAGAGGAATGAGTAGCAGTTCGATTGAGAGTCACATGACGAAGCGTTTCGCAAAGATGCGTGAGGAGCGACTGTTGCCTCCCAAGGTCATGGACGAGCTCGAAGAGAAGCTCAGAAGCATCAAGGATTTGACCAAGAAGGAGTTCGACCGAATATGCGACCATGTCATAGAATCGTATGAGCGAGCACTGGTGGAACCTGGTGAGGCTGTGGGTACGGTTGCCGCTCAAAGCATTGGTGAACCTGGCACCCAGATGACTCTCAGGACGTTTCACTACGCAGGCGTTGCTGAGCTGAGTGTGACACAAGGTCTTCCCCGTCTCATTGAGATTGTCGATGCTAGGAACAACCCGAGCACTCCGACTATGAAGATTCACCTCGTCGACGAGATCGCTGGCGACAGGAATGCAGCGAAACAGGTTGCTCGGAACATCGAGATGGTTCTTGTTGAGAGTGTTGCAAGTAACATCTCAATTGATCTTCTTCGGCAGGCTATTGATATACGACTCGATCCGGAGCTCATGGAGGACAAGGGTCTCACGACGGAGGATGTTGCGCGTGCAATCGAGGCAAAGATCAAGAATAAGGGCGAGGTTGAGGCTGACGAGAATGTGATCTTTGTCTATCCCATGAACGACTCCCTCACGGAGTTCCAGCGTTTTAGTGAAAAAATCCGAGAGATTATGGTCAAGGGAATTCGTGATGTCACCCACGTTGTTATCCGGAAGGAGGGTGACGAGTACGTGCTATACACTGAGGGCTCGAACCTGCAGGATGCATTGGAGGTTGAGGGTGTCAACCCCCACCGCGTCTATACAAACAACCTGCGTGAGATCTATCAGGTTCTTGGGATTGAGGCAACACGGAATGCAATAATCAAGGAAGCAATGAACGTTCTCAGCGAACAAGGAATGGATGTAGATGTGCGTCACATAATCCTTGTTGCGGACATGATGACCGTTGAGGGAACAATCCACCAGATTGGCCGACATGGAATCTCCGGGTCAAAGAACAGCGCCTTGGCACGGGCCGCGTTTGAGGTGACAATCAAGCACCTCCTCGGCGCGGGCATTGCCGGTACTGTGGATCCCCTGAAAGGAATAACCGAGAACGTGATATTGGGCCAGCTAATACCTTTGGGTACTGGTTCAATCGACCTGCTTATGAATCCGCAAGTGCCAGTGCCGCAAGAGTGAGAGTATCCCCAAGGTCGAGAGCCGAATGGTATGGGGCGCAACCATTAAAACTGGAACAATTGTGGAGAAAACCGCTCTGGTATCACAGCGGAACCATAGCATGACTTCAAGAGGTCGTCAGAATTGAGCATGAATCAGCCAATAGCGAGTGCGGTGAGCACAGGTAGGTGCCGAATCGGCGCGAAGTCGTCAATAGACGCGCTGAAGAAAATGGAGGCAAAGTTGGTAGTCGTGGCCTCGAACTGTCCCCCGGATCAGTATGATGACATCAGACGATACGCTGCAATGAGCGGCACAAAGATCTATGAGATCAAGGGCACCTCTTGGGAGTTGGGGGAGATAGTTGGCAAGCCCTTTATGGTGTCAGCAATAGCAGTGATTGAGCCTGGCGACTCTAAGATTCTGGAGATGGTGTGAGGCGGTCCCATGCCCCGTGTACGTCTCTCAATGGAAGACATGGCCCTGATTGCCACGTTCGAGCGTATCACTGGGGCATCAGCTGTTGATGTTGTTCGTGATGATGAGGCGGGTCGCTTAATCTTCGTAGTTCGCCCAAAGCAACTAGGTCGAGCAATAGGTCGCGGTGGCGCTAATGTTCGCAACGCATCTGATGTGTTTGGCAAGACAGTTGATGTTGTGGAGCTGGCTGATACTGCAGAGGAGTTTGTGAAGAGTGCATTGGCTCCCGCTCGTGTAGAGCGTGTGAGAATAGTGGAGGACCGGAATGGCAGCCTCATTGCCCAAGTCACGGTGAAGAATGAGGACCGTGGTATTGCAATCGGACGTGACGGTCGCAACGTTGCACGGGCGCGAATACTGGCGAAGCGTCATTTCGGACTCGACAACGTGGTCATCACATGACAACAATGACGGCCCAACGCTCTCGTTTCATAATGCTTTTAAGGCTACAGCAGGGCGATGCAATGACCACCCACAGAGCAGGCTATAAATCTCGACAGAGGTAGATTATGTGACAGGTTCGAAGAGTCCACTGGGCGAGTTTGCAGCGAGGCCCCTTAGGTCAAAACGCAAGAGGTTCCGCTGGAAAAAGTCCAGCTACAAACGACGTATGCTTAAGCTAAAGCGAAAGACCGATCCGCTTGAGGGTGCACCTCAGGCAAGGGGCATCGTCCTTGAGAAGGTCGGTGTAGAGAGCAAACAACCCAACTCGGCCATCCGCAAGTGCGTACGAGTGCAGCTCTCGAAGAATGGTAAGCAGATTACGGCGTTTGTGCCTGGAGATGGTGGTCTCAAGTACATCGATGAACATGACACTGTACTCGTCGAGGGCATTGGTGGTGCAATGGGTGGAGCGATTGGAGACTTACCGGGTGTGCGATGGCGCGTCTTCAAGGTCAATGGTGTGAGTCTGGAGTCCCTGATTTACGGCAAGGCGGAGAAGCCTATTCGTTAGGTGATATTGATGGCAGAAGAAGAACGAGTTGAGAGCGAAGCTGCGGCCGAAGATGGAGCAGAGGAGTCACGCCGAGCGCCAACCTTCCTGCTGTTTGGAAAGTGGGATCCCAGTGAGGTCGAGATTCGAGATATAGGCCTGCAGAGGTACATCTCCCTCAAACCAGTTCTTATTCCGCACACGGCTGGTCGCCACGCCAACCGCCGGTTCCACAAGTCGAAAGTTCCCATTGTGGAACGTTTTGTGAACAAGCTGATGAATGCTGGAAAGCGAAAGGAAAAGAGGACGAGAACCGGCCGTGGCGCGGGTAAGAAGGCGCGAGCGATTGGTGTCGTTCGTCGCGTTTTTGAGATGATTGACCACAAGACTGGTCTTAATCCTATCCAAGTCTTGGTGACAGCTATAGAGAATGCGGCACCAGCTGAAGAAACAACTCGAATCTCTTACGGTGGAATGGCCTACCCACGTTCAGTCGATGTTGCCCCGCAGCGTAGGATTGATCTGGCACTTCGGTACTTGGCGGTCGGGGCCACTCGAAACGCTCACAATAGTGCTAAGTCGTTTGAGGAGTGCATAGTTGATGAGCTTCTCCTCGCATACAAGGGCGACCCCGCCAGTTTTGCGATAGCACGCAAGGATGAACGCGAGAGGGTTGCAAGGTCCGCCCGGTAGTGAGTGCGATCCTGTTGATGGCACAGTCTAATCTGACACTGGAAACAGCGGATCTCTCACTTTAAGAGAGAATATACTCCAGCAGACTAAATATCTGCCAACGCACATCGTGTCGCGAGTATCACTAGCTTGAGGTTGAAGATGTGCATCGTGTCTTGGCTTGGGCTGCATTGTTGTTTACCACAGTTGCCTGGGCGTCCTCACTAATCATTGCAAAGATCGTTCAGCCAGAAGTTCCACCAATACACTTCGTTGCACTTCGATATACTCTGGCCGTTCCATTCATGGCTGCCTCATTTGCAGTCCTTGGCGAAACTCGGCGTCGTTCAACGAGTATTCGCGGCCAATGGCGTGTCATTGCTATTGTGGGTTTCACTGGTCCCTTCTTGTCTCAGGTCCTACAGTACATTGGTCTGTCACTAACAACCGCCGCCGAAACTCTGATGTTGTTGAATACCAGTCCCGTGTTCACGCTAATTCTTGCTGCGATTCTACTACGTGAGCCCGTGACAGGTAGAAAAGTGACAGGGCTTGTTCTTGCCCTTGTTGGCACATGTCTGATCGTAATGGGGGGAGCCCCAGTCAATTGGAGTGTGGGCGGACCTAGGCTAATTGGAGATTTGATTGTGATACTGTCGACATTTCTCTTCGCCGTGAATGGAATCTCCGGCAAGGTGGCCGTCCGCGAGTCCGACTCGATAGCTGTGACATTCTACAGCACGGTCGTCTTCGTTCCCCTGATGTGGATCACAGCACTGGTCTTTGAAGGAACATCCGTCTTCAACAAGATGAGCCCAGTATCATGGTTTCTGGTTCTTTGGGTCGCAGTGGTCAACACAGCCATCGCCTACGTCTTCTACTATGAGTCGATGAGGTACATAGAGGCATCCTTGGTGCAGATAGCACTCAATCTGATTGTGGTGTGGGGTGTGGTCATGTCAATCTTCATACTCGGTGAACATAGCTCATGGATTCAGCTGCTTGGCGGAGGTCTGACGCTTCTTGGTGTAGTCGTTGCGCAGTTAGCCATGAATCGATTCGTCGCCCTGTCCGCGAATCATCAGTCTAGTGGCACAGAACGGGCATAACACAACAGTATCCTCTACGGGAACGGCATTGGACACATCAAATGACATACCACACTCCGGACATCGATATATGTCCACTCTACTCGTTGGTTCAGCCGGCAGCGCATGGTGGCGCATCAACTCAAACACGCGCTCATCATCTGTCGTATCACTGCGATCGGCGCAGCAGGCGGAGCCGAGGTATGCAATCACAATTAGTAGCGAGAGTGGGAGAGCGACCGCTACATTGCATTGACTCATCACTACTGGTACCATGGCCACCGAGAGCAACCCAGCGCCCTTCCGGAGATGTTCGTGACAATCTGATCTTGTTTCGGCAATCGTTCGAGGGGCCCTCAAGTCACACCTCTCCGGAAGTGTCTATCGTGTCGCGCCGCCTGTTTGTCCAGATGAACCAAGCGATGAAGGCTACAGCTATTGGCCACATCAAGACCAACGGTGTGGGGCTCGGTCGCTCGTACATGACGAAAATTAGCAGGGCGCCAGGTGAAACCAGTATCAACAGAACAACAACAATGGCTAGGAGCCTGAGAGTGACGCGTGTTTGAGTATTCCTGTCGCTCATTGCTGCCTCCGCCTCAAAGTATGCTCCTAGTACACCTTTAGTCCTGCGATTACGTCATCTGATAGTCCTCCTCGTGACGATGCTTGACAATGTTTTTAGGCACATCCTCTGGAAATCGTGGTGCAGCGGGTAGGGTCGGGTCGTTTGCCGCGACCTGTGACCGGTATGGCAATAGCCGGGACCAGTAACCGAGGCTGAGGACGAAACCGGACCCCCGTGTGCCCCCACATTGGACTATGACGAGCGGTCTCCGAAGTCTGCCACGGCCATAGCAGCAGTCGTAGGACTGCTGGGATTGGCTTAGACCTCCGAACCGGGTCAGGCCCTGGCGGGAACAGCCCTAAGGAGGAGTGGTGGAGCCTCGGAGGCAGCCGCTCCGAGAAAGGTGTGGGAAAGCACCGGGGGGAAGGACGTTCGAGGCCGAGGGGCCGCTGCACCTTCCACTCATCGCCCAGTATGACACGTTGTCGGGGCTCCTTTGAGGCTCACAATTCAACAACCTTTCTTCTATCCGGACCAAGCGTGGAACTCACGATAACGTTTAAGTAAGCACTTCAAGTGGCCCAACTCAGAGCCGGGGTTTCCTAGCCTGGTATGGAGCCAGCCTGCTAAGTTGGTGTGCTCCGCACGCGAGGGTTCAAATCCCTCCCCCGGCGCCATTCATCACCTCAGCTGGGACTGATTCTGTGGCAACATTGGCTTTCTCGAGGAAGGTCAATGTTCTTTGTCGAAAGCGTTAAAAGTATCCCACGAAGGGATGCTCAGAGTCTGTCCCGGTCTAGAGGACCGACTAAAAACTAGAAAGGAGAATAATGCCTTGTCCAAGAAAGAGAAGGAGCACCTGAACCTGGTGGTCATTGGTCACGTTGACCACGGTAAGTCCACCATGACGGGCCGACTCCTGTACGAAACAGGCGCTGTTGATGAACGCACGTTCCAACAGTACAAGGCCGAAGCAGAGAAACTTGGGCGGCCCAGCTGGGCATGGGCTTTTGCGCTGGACCGCCTGAAGGAGGAACGCGAGCGCGGGCTCACGATTGATATCGCCTTCTTCAAGTTCATGACGAACAAGTACTACTACACAATCATTGATGCGCCTGGGCACAAGGACTTTATCAAGAACATGATTACCGGCGCGTCACAGGCAGATGTGGGCCTGCTTGTTGTGTCCGCCAAGAAGGGTGAGTTTGAGGCCGGTATTGGCCCAGGTGGTCAGACCAAGGAGCATGCTTACCTTGCCATGACTCTCGGAGTTCCAAGCATGATCGTCTGTATCAACAAGATGGATGACGAGAGCGTCAAGTACAGCGAGGAGCGCTACAAGGAGGTCAAGGAGGAGGTTGAGAGCTTCCTCAAGAGCATCGGCTACAAGACCGACAAGATTCCATTCATTCCGACCTCCGCGCTTGATGCTGCCAACCTGAAAGAGCGGACTCCGAACCTGACCCCATGGTACGATGGCCCATGTCTGCTTGAGGCACTTGACATGGTTGAGCCTCCGCCGAAGCCGATTGACAAACCGCTGCGCGTCCCAATCAACGACGTGTACTCGATAAAGGGCGTTGGCACCGTGCCAGTTGGTCGTGTCGAAACCGGTATTATGAGGCCCGGGATGAAAGTCACTTTCATGCCTCCTAACAAGACTGGTGAGGTCAAGTCGATTGAGATGCACCACGAGCAGCTCGATGAGGCCGTGCCTGGTGATAATATCGGCTTCAATGTCCGTGGTATCGAGAGGAAGGATCTCGGCCGTGGTGACGTTGCTGGTCCGGCCGATGCACCGCCCACGGTCGCAGCCGATTTCACCGGTCAGGTCATGGTGATTCAGCACCCCACCGCCATCACTGTGGGGTACACACCGGTGGTGCACGCCCACACGGCACAGGTTGCCTGCAGGTTCGATCAGCTTCTGAAGAAGCTTGATCAGCGCAGCGGTCAGGTGATTCAGGAGAATCCCGACTTTGTCAAGAAGGGCGAGTCCATGATTGCAAAGCTTGTGCCTCTCAAGCCCATGGTGATTGAGAAGTACAAGGAAATCCCACAGCTGGGTCGCTTTGCAGTTCGTGACATGGGCATGACAGTCGCTGTTGGTGTGGTCTTGGACATCACACCACGCGGAAAGTAGGACGTCCTCTGGTGTCAGTATTGATGAACTCGGGCCGCTCTGGCCCGTGTTCGACCCTCTTTTTCTACTTCGGCTTACATAACTGAAACCGGACGCGGCAATGGTCTATACGAATGCGCCTGCTGCTCTCCTAATCTCAGTGATTTCGTCTAATACATCGAGCTCTCCCTGTGTGAGATCGTCACGGAATTTCTTTCTGAGTGCGATGATGTGTTTGTCGGGCACGTCCACGTAGAGGATTTCCCCCGGCTTGACCTGCCTTCCAATCGTGGGGCCTCTGATGGAAACGGCAACTTCCATTCCATCAGTTGCCTCGTCAATGTTGACACCACGATCCTGAATCTGGAGAATCGTGCCAACTCTTCTGCCCTCTCCGTTGATGAGGCCGACTTTCGGCCGTATCACTCCATATACCCGTACTCCGACAATGGCCGGATCCTTGTGTCTAAAGATGTAGTCTGGTAGCAGTTCTATCTTCCCAGGTCTGACAATGTGGCCCAATGATTCCGCCTTGGCCTGTTCCTTTTTCACAATAAGCCAAGCATAGTAGTCATCATATAGCCGGTAGATGACATCATTGAGGAATATCTCGACCCCGTACTCAGCAGCAAGGTCTTCGATGCCTGGTGCCACCTTAACATTGAATCCGAGAATCACGGCATTCAACGGGTCTGTGTCACCTGCGGCCCTAGCCTCCAACACATCTCTCTTGACAATAGGACCAACATCTGCAACCCGCACAGGTACTTTTCGCTCTTGGAGGAACTGAGTCACTGCTTCTAGCGACCCGAGAGTGTCGGCCTTCAGGACAATGCCGGATGAGTCCCTGTGAACTCGAATGGCACCAACCTCTTCCCTTACCCTTCGCTTGATCTCTTCGATGTTGTCTGGAGAATCAACGGCAAAGACGGGCGCACCTGCCACTGCTCCGTGAATATCTGGCGACACAATCTTGACACCGGCTGCTGCATGCACTTCGTCCACGCTGGTGAATTTCTCGCGGGGGTCTCTAATCTCATCGAGCGGTCTTGGCAATAGGAGTGCGCGAATCCTTGCAACTATTGCGTCCTCCAGTCCCCCAACGACAACCGTATCGGTCTTCCTCAGCACTCCTTCATAGATTATCGTGTCCAATGTCACACCGAGCCCAGTTTCCTCCCGCACTTCTAGTACAACACCCTTTGCAGGGCCAGTGGAAACTCTCAGCCGATCCTGCATATACTGCTGGGTGAGTCCTGCCAGCACCATTAGAAGTTCTGGAATTCCTTCTCCGGTCTTTGCACTTGTGGGAACGATTGCAACACTCTTGGTGAAGTCCTTAATCCTATCAAATCTCTCTGAAGGTATCTTGTTAGCTGAGAGTGCTCCCACAATCTCGTACAGCCGCCGATCAATCTCCATCTGGGTGCTCTTGCTCTGTGCCTTTATCGCTTGAATGAGTGGCACATCAGGCATTGGCTTCCAGCCTGGCACCTTGTCAAGTTTGTTCGCGGCAATGAGAAATGGTGTCTTCCCTGCTCTTAGAATCTTGAGAGACTCGTAAGTCTGAGTCAGGGGGCCCTCATTGATGTCAATGACAAGAATAGCTATGTCTGCGATGGCGCCGCCACGTCTTCTAAGGTTGAGGTACGCCTCATGGCCTGGAGTATCGATGAACAGCAACCCGTCAATCTTCAGCTCGGTGTTTATGGCCTTGAGCAGGTTTCCACAAATTGACACGATGGTTTCCGTCGGAAAGAACGAAGCTCCGATATGTTGTGTTATGCCTGCTGCCTCACGATGTTGGACTGCACTACCACGCATTCGGTCAAGTAGGCTAGTCTTGCCGTGGTCGATGTGGCCAAGAACAGTGACAATTGGCGATCGCAGACGGCCTGTTGCTTCTACATCTGAGTGTGTCATTGGCGGCACCTCGCAAGAAGACCAACAGCGAGCAACTCTGCACAGCTTATGAAAGTTGTCGTCAGTGTTGTAATGGTTTCCTGCACAAGCCTAAAATAAAGGCCGTCTGGGTCCACAGCCAGAAGCAAACGACTGGTGAATCGAAATTGGAACGTTCGCTTGTAATAATCAAACCCGACGGTACCGTTCGCCGTACGATAGGAGCACTTGTTGTGAGGGCTCTCCTTGATCGTGGCTACAGCCTATGTGCCTTCAAGGAGATGAAGGTAAGTAAGGAACTTGCAGAGATGCATTACGACGTGCATCGTGAGAAACCGTTCTTTCCGTGGCTTGTTGAGTTCATCACTTCTGCTCGAGTATTGGTGATGATATTCGAAGGGCCGAGTGTCATTGAGGGCATTCGTGAGGCTCTTGGAGCAACCTTTGTTCAGAAGGCCTCTCCCGAAACATTGAGGGGTAAGTACGGTCTGTATGGAGGAATCAACATTGCACATGCCTCGGACGCTCCGGAAACTGCGGCTAAGGAGATTCGGCTCTGGACCGAGAAAGGGGGTGTAATCGAGGCGCCGTCGGCCCAATCCGAGGCGATACGTTACATAGAGAGCTACACCAGAAACGGTGTAGACTATACGGCTGAGATTCGTCAGCTTATCACCACTGCAATACAGAATAATGACAAGTCAACTGCTGTTCTTCAATCGCTGGAAGACTGGCTCTCGAAGGATGCACGAAACATCGAAACCCAAGAGGTACATGCACTTGCCTCTGCAATCTTCTCTCTCATTAGAGAGGAGATTGACAAGAAAGAGTAAGGAGTACCAGGTGGCCGTTGGCCACCATGGTCACTCTATCATCTGGGTCTTAATCAGGCTCGGCAAGACACACTGTTATCGAGATTTTCCGCCTTTCTTATAGCCCGCCGTCCATTTTGTATCACGAGGCTTCATTCCTCGCTTGAGGCTGGCCACCTTGCACTTGTTGGAGCAGAACCAGAGAACTGAACCGTCCTTTGTTCGAACAAATGCGATT
>QMYR01000025.1 GCA_003662765.1 Candidatus Thorarchaeota archaeon | reverse complement strand
GTCTTGTATAAGTTGCAGGTTGAGGGCCCGTTGACGCCTAAGGACATCTCACAGAAGGTGGACTTGGCCCCAAGAACAGTGTCATTCGCTCTGCGGAAACTCATGCGTCATAAACTATGCCGCAAGATTCCGAACCTCGCCGACATGCGGCAACCGCTCTACTATGTCGATCAGGACAGGGCAAGAGAACTGCGCATGAAGTACGAACATGTGTTCCGTCAGGTTCTGATGTAGATTGGTTCTACCATCTGCAGTATGCTGGGCTCCAGATGGTTTCCCAATGCGTAACCTTTTTCTCGCACGTGATCTGCCGTCACAAACAAGGAGGTCTGACCCTTGGCGCATGAGGCCCTCGCTTTTGTTCTTGTTCTGCTTGGTACCATCTTGATTCTCGGATACTATGTGGGTCCTCGGAATGAAGTGCGTGACGTGAAGAGACTCGAGGGCAAGATAATGCTGATTCCAACCGGGGTGCTTCTTTTCATATTGGCTGGAATCTTGTTCTCCGGAATTATTCGCTGAATGGCTCACTGGTCGCAATCTTCGTGTGCGCGTCAAGCCGGCATTTCAATCTCCACAAGTCGACAGAAGACCGCTGCGGACACCAAGTCTTCGGTGCTACCGGGGTTCAACTCGTTTCCCCTTGAACGGAGGACTGTGTCTAGGTCCCTGATGCGCACTTCACGGTTCTCGGTTGATGCAATTACATCTCTGGCTGCCTGCATGACGTACTCTGCAGCCTCGATGCCCGCACGGTTTGCTATGTGCCCGTCCGGCTCCTCCGCCAGCTGGCAAATGAAGAGATCCACGATTGCCTCCTCAGCGTCCTCCAGCCCGTGCAGGGACTCTCTCAGTGCGGGCCAGAGCGTTTCAATGACAGTTTCGAATCCGTCAGCCCACTCCCGACTGACACGGTCGACCCGCGCCGACGCCTTGAATAGTGCGTGGAGCGTCATGCGGTCATTCTTCACGTTCTCAAGTACATGTGGGTTCTCAATGTCATACCTTGCATGAAATTCGGTCCATGCGCTGGTCGCCTTGTGTCTGTCACCTCGCGGCATGACTGTTCGTAGAGCTCGATAGACATTCAGAGTGTCTTCCACGGTCGTCGCATTGACAGTCCTCTGAATCCAAGCTCGGAGTTCCCGTGGACGTATCCCACCCGACTCGTAGGCACAGGCCCCCATTGCTGTTGCCAGGGGTGCGTGAAGCAGTATGGTCCCAAGTATCGTGTTTGACCTGTTGAGGCGAGTGAAGACATCAAGGACTGTTGTGAGGATTGCCTCACCAATCCCAATCTCAGAGAGGCCCAGCTCTCCGGCAGCTGCAAGGGTGCCACGTGAGGCAGCTAGATGAATCCCTCTTCCCATGGCGGCCGCGCTTGCTAAGAAGTGACGGAAGGATGAATCAGAGAAACCTGCCTCGCGGTTCACGTTGCCAGGCTTCGGCGAGCTGACTTCAAGAAGGACGGCGAGCTGGCTCATCTGCGAGATAGTCCACGGTATGCTCATGACTACGCAATCTGGCCCAGATCGCTTAAGGCGTTTGTCCCATGAGGAGTGTTTCGCAATACGTTGTCACTATCGACAGAAAGTGTAAAATGACGGTTCGAGGCTGAGTGCCCGAGGTAAGATGAGTCTATCAGCGCGACTGACGTTCTCGCAAGTGGGCCTCTTTGTGTCAATAATAGTGTACCTCGCGGTCCGTGGATTCTTTGTGATTCTGAACATGGGCTTTCTGTGGATTCATGCTGGGGGGTTCTTGAGTATAGCTTTTCCATTGGTCCCGGTGATTGTGCTCGGCTTCACGGCCTGTGTAATCTCGTATGGGTGCTCGTACTTGGGCCTCTGGCTCACGGACCACGGCCAGCCGATTGTCGGGCTCATACTGATCTTTGTCGGTGTCATCCTCATGCCAGGGGCGCTCGCAGTGTATTCATGGGTCTATTTCCCACATGTCACGTGAGGTCAACCAGTTTGGGGAGAATGATTGACGCCCGCCCCTTCAGTACGATGTCTGCGACGTCGTCCCTGTTTTCACCGTGAAGATTGATTATTATGACCTTGGCCCCCGAGTCCTTGGCTAACTGTGGAAGGTAGGCCGCAGGGTAAACGGCCAGACTAGTTCCGACTACGAGCATCAGGTCCGTCTGCCTACAGAGCTCGATGGCCTCAGACATGGCCTTCTCGGGTAGCGGCTCTCCGAACAGGATTGACTCAGACTTGAGCACGCCCTTACACTCGTCGCAGCGTGGTGGGATTTCCCCGGTCGCCACACGTCTGTGCACGGCCTCTCCGACATAGACCTTGCCGCAGCTCATACAGTATGCCCTGAGATAGTTGCCGTGAAGCTCAATCACTCGCTTGCTGCCTGCAGCTTGGTGCAGGTTATCGATGTTTTGCGTGATGACCCCAATTAGTTTTCCTCTCTTCTCCAACTCGGCAAGAGCGTAATGTGCTGCGTTCGGTTTCGCATCGAGTATTACCCTGGCGAGTTCCCTCCCCATAGTCCAGAACTTGCTCGGGTCGTTGAGAAAACTCTCATAGGTGGCATACTCAAGCGGGTCGTAGCGTTTCCATAGTCCACCCTCTGACCGGAAATCCGGTATACCCGAGTCGACACTGATTCCTGCACCCGTAAGTGCACATATCCTCTGAGCATTCTGGACGAGTTCTCTGGCTCGACGGAGGTCCTCGTCAGCAGTCATACTTCCCATAGGCGCCCAGCGCAACTTGTTGTTTTCGGTGCGTGAGTCTGATGGTCATTGTCGAAAGCTTTTTCTTCATAGAATAGGGTCAACGGGCCGAGTCACCGAGGGAGGCTGAGGCGGTACTCTCCACGCCCCGAGCCCCGTCATTCAGATCGGTTAGCTTCTGTGCTTATCTCCCTAAAATCAGAATTGACCATAGGCAGAGCGTGCCGAGAATGGGCGGAGAAGAAACGGAACACGAAATCGAGCTGGCCTCGGTAGACGAGGACGAAGAGGCGTTCGAGTTGGTGCCTGAAGACGAGCTAGAGGTTCAGAAGATGAGGGCCGAGGAACTACTTGGCCAGCTCCAGAGAGTCCAAGCCGACTTCGATAACTATCGCAAGAGGATGGATGCTCGATTTCAAGAGGCGGCAAAGTATGCCAGCGAGTCCATCCTCTTGAAGGTTCTTGAGATTTACGACAACCTTGAGCGGGCGTTGCAGGTTGACTTTGAAAAGGACCCTAAGGGCGCAAGAGAGGGTATTGCTGCCATCAAGATGCAGATGGAGACCCTTCTAAGGAATGAGGGCGTGCGTCCGATGGATCCCCTCGGGAAGCCCTTCGATCCATACTACCAGCACTCTGTCCATAAGATCAACGACCCTGAGAAACCAGACGGGGTTGTTGTCGAGGTATACCAACAGGGATACATGCTCCGCGAGAAGGTCCTAAGACCCGCCTTGGTTGTGGTCAACCGGCACGAGGCCCCTGCAGAGGAAGAGGAACAGGAGAGCAAAGAAAAAGGCTCAGAGGAGGATGGTGAGTAAGAATGTCACGAATCGTTGGAATTGACCTTGGAACGACCAATAGCGGCATTGCGTACATGGAGGGCGGCAAGCCTACGATGATTCCTAATGCTGAGGGTAAGCGCCTAACACCCTCGGTTGTCGGCATCACGCCGCAGGGTGAGATCGTGGTCGGAGAACTTGCAAAGAGACAGGCTGTGTCTATGCCTGACCGGACTGTGAGGTCAATCAAGCGCAAGATGGGACAAAACTATCGGGTAAAGATTGGTGACAAGGAGTACAGCCCCCAAGAGATCTCCGCAATGATACTGCGAAAGTTGAAGGAGGACGCCGAGGCCTATCTCGGCGAGAAGATCGAGAAGGCCGTCATCACAGTCCCCGCATACTTCAATGACAGCCAGAGGCAGGCGACAAAGGACGCCGGGCGCATAGCGGGCCTCGATGTTGTGAGGATAATCAATGAGCCAACAGCTTCGGCCCTTGCTTATGGTCTTGACAAGGGGCAGGAACTGAAGGTGCTGGTCTATGACCTCGGCGGTGGCACTTTTGACGTTTCAATTCTTGACATCGGCGAAGATGTGTACGAAGTTCTCGCTACCAGTGGCAATACCAGACTAGGTGGCGACGATTGGGACCAGCGAATCATTGATTGGGTTGTCGAGGAGTTCAAGAAAGACACTGGAATCGACATAACGAAAGACCTTGCTGCCATGCAGCGGATTCGTGATGCTGCAGAGCAGGCCAAGATTGAGCTCTCGACGGTTCAGAAGACGATTATCAACCTGCCCTACATCACTGCTGACGAGAGCGGCCCTAAGCACATCAGCCTGGAGCTCACGCGTGCCAAGTTCGAGCAGATGACCGACGACCTGGTCCAAGCAACCATGGGCCCGATTCGGAGGGCACTAGCCGATGCCAATCTGGAGGCTGAGGACATTGACAAGATTCTGCTCGTTGGCGGCGCAACTAGGATGCCCATGATACAGAGACTCATCCGGGACATGTTCGGAAAGGAGGGCGAGAAGTCGATCAATCCTGACGAGTGTGTCGCTCTCGGTGCTGCAGTGCAAGCCGGTGTGCTGGCAGGTGAGGTGAAAGACATTCTTCTTCTTGATGTTACTCCCCTCACCCTGAGCATCGAGACATTGGGCGGGGTTGCCACTCCTATCATTCCTCGGAACACTACAATCCCCACTCGAAAAAGTCAGATATTCACGACCGCGGCCGATAATCAGACCGTAGTAGAGATTCACGTGGTGCAAGGCGAGAGGCCTCTGGCAAAGGACAACATGACCCTTGGCCGTTTCCAGCTCGTGGGGATACCGCCAGCTCCCCGTGGTGTGCCACAAATCGAGGTAACCTTTGACATAGACGCCAATGGCATTGTGAAGGTTTCCGCGAAGGACAAGGCGACCGGCAACGAGCAGTCCATCGTCATCAAGGCCTCCACCAATCTCTCCGAGGACGAGATCCAGCGTATGATTCAGGAGGCTGAGAAGTACGCCGAAGAGGACGCAAAGCGTAAGGCCCAGATTGAGGTCAAGAACAACGCTGACAACATGATTTACCAAGGTGAGAAGCTGATAAAGGACCTCGGAGACAAGGTTCCTGAGGACCTGAAAAAGGAATTTGAGGCCAAGGCCAAGGAGCTCCGGGATGCGATGGAGAAAGACGACTACGAGAAGATAAAGTCGGGTACTGACGAACTACAACAGGTGATCTTCAAGATCTCAGAGAAGGTCTATGGTGCTGCTGGGCCTGGGGCCGCGGCCGGATTCGACCCCAGCAAGATGGCCGGTGGGGGAGCCAGTGCCGGCACAGGCGCAGCTCAGGCTGGGGCGTCTGCAGGTGCCTCATCCTCCGGCAGCTCCGACGAAGACGAAAATGCTGTCGACGTAGACTTCGAGGACCTAGACTAGAGGCGGGTGAAACTCCTTGGCCGAAGACGACTACTACGAAATCCTAGGCGTCAGTCGAAATGCCACTCAGGAGGAGATCAAGAGAGCGTATCGTCGTCTCGCCAAGGAGTATCATCCCGACCGTAACCCAGGGGACAAAGAGGCGGAGGAGAAACTCAAGAAGATCAATGAGGCGTACTCAGTCCTCAGTGACCCGGAGAAGCGGGCCAACTATGACCGCTATGGCACCGCCGACTTTCAAGGCATCGACATGAATGGGTTCAGCGACCTCTTCAGTGAGATCTTCAGGGGCTTCGGTTTTGGAGACTTTGGCATGGGCCGCCGCGGTCCGATGCGCGGCCGCAATCTCCGGCTCAACATCCGCTTGACATTCAAAGAGGCCTTCTTCGGAACCGAGAAGACCGTCGCCTTCAAGCGAAAGGTTCCGTGCAAGACATGTCATGGCTCCGGTGCAGCGCCCGGCACGTCACCACGTCGCTGTCCCACCTGCGGCGGTCGCGGACAGGTCGTTCGGACAATGGGCGGCTTTGTGACGGTCTCGCAGACATGTCCGACATGTCAAGGGATTGGAGAGATTGTCGAAACACCGTGTCCGAAGTGTCGAGGGACTGGCCTACAGGATGAGCGTGTCGAGATCAAGATTCCGATTCCGCCAGGTGTAGAGGACGGAATGGCTCAACGCGTGCAGGGGGGTGGCGACGCGGGTCCGCGTGGTGGCCCTCCTGGCGACCTGATTGTGATGTTTCACGTCGAGCCGCACGAGAAGTTTGTGCGCCGTGGCCTCCATGTCTATCTGGAGATTGACATTCCATTCAATGTGGCTGTTCTCGGAGGAGAGGTGGAAGTTCCCACCATGTGGGGTATGAGCGAGATAAAGATACCACGCGGGACACGTGACGGCACATTGTTCCGGATGAGAGGCAAGGGTGTCCACACGAGGGACGGGCGAAGTGGGGACCAACTGGTGCGGGTCCACATTCATGTACCTCAGAAGCTCACGCGGAAGCAGCGGGAGTACCTTGAGAAGTTCCCCGAGATATTCGGCTAGAATTCGAGGGGCTTGCAGAGGCAGAGTTTCATCTTGAGGGACGGAAATGCGCTCGTATTCACCGGGCGCACGACCCATGCTGTGTCTGCACCCCTTCCCGTGCCACCTATACACACTACATCTCTGTCGACCGGTACTAACCCAGCATCTGCGGCCATCATTGCAATCTCAGCGCAGACCTTTGTTCCTTGTCCAAACGTACGAAAGGCCACTGCCATGAGCTCGGTGGGAGTCCATGTACCGAGTTCTTTCCTAAAGCTCCGGGCAATACCGGCGAAAGCGTGTGTGGCTGTGAGTATCTTCGCTCCCTGTTCTTCAATGGCCTTTCGCTGTTCCTCGTCCAGCTCATTGAAATTAGGCGCTATGAATCCGGTCTGATGAGTCACGACAACAACTCTTCTGTCAGCGAATTCCCTCGCCGCCAGTGCTCCCGTGTGTCCCTCTGTGGTGGCAACGACCACATGTTCCATGTCTGGGTGTTTGTCGAGGTATCTTCTTACGACCTCCAGCACTCTCTCAGTGTGTTCTGGTGACGCCTCTTCGAAGTACACGGTTTCAATCTTCATGGCTACTCTCTCTCCTGCTCTTCAGTCACTGGACCTCTTCACCTGCCACGATCGTACGAAGCTCTCTAGCAAGGCAAACACAAGGAAGACCACCAACGCAGTCCAAAAATCAATCGACGGCGTTGCCAGATTGGAAACGAACCATGCTGCAGCTATCGAGATTGGAACGGACACGACCAGTCGTAATGCGATTCTTTTGAGTCGTTCCGAGTGGTCGCTCTCATCCTCTACCAGCTTGGCATGGCCGAATTCTTCAGCAATTTCCTCTGGCTCTCCAATCTCCTCTAACACCTCACTCAGTATGGTGAGCTGACTCGCCGTTTCGTCCTCTCTCAGTCTGTCAAGCAGCGCTTCAGTGATGTGGCTTCGCAGATCCTCAAGTACGTCTTCGGTTTCAAAGCTCTCGGGCAAGAGCTTTGCCACCTTCTCAAGATAGTCCTCTATCGCTCGATTGGTCTCAGGCTCAATCAACTCATTAGTGCCTCCAGTTTCTCGAAGATGCTTGAGAGGGTGACGCTGAGTTCTCGGTATACCCTGTCCCCCTCTCCAGTAAGGACGTAGACCTTTCGTTCGGGCCCCGTGTCTGACTTTTCTCTTCGGACATTGAGCAGCCGTTCCTTTCGCAGCCTGTGAAGGATTGGATAGAGAGTTCCTTCCTTGACCTCCAGCAGACCATCGGTGCGCTGTTCGAGTTCGCGTGCGATTCCGTATCCGTGAATCCCGTTCTCGTGGAGCCTCACGATAGCTAGGACCGCGTACTGAAGAAGGCCCCTTCTAATCTCCACTTTCCAGCTCTCTTCGAAGGCAAGCTCCTTCTTCACGGGCCCGGTCAACTCCAAATCAGGTCTGTGTCGGGCTCCGGAGTCTTAAGTCTGATTGTCATACTCTGTCGCCGCCCAACCTCCTTCCCAAAAAGGCATAGATCTCGGCGCGGAGAGTCGACTTATACTGACGGGGTTCGCGAAGGAACACGAACATGAAAGCTGCTACAAACCGCAGGACACCGCTGAGCACCAGCATTGCAAACACTGCGCCGTGGCTTCCCAAGAATGTGACGAACCATTCTCCAAGGATTCCGGCCATGAACGTTCCTGACAGAAACACGATGCCCGTGAATGTGTTATAGACAGAGAGGTAGGCCCCTCGCTCGTCCTCTGGAGAGATGTCATAGATGTATGCTGTCAGTGCATTGAATGCTCCTGCTATGGCGAATCCCGCAATTGCATTTGCTATGTATATCATCAGGGTCGTTGTGGCGAACGCGTATAGAAGTGGCACTAGAAAAAGTGTGCCCCGTCCTATCAGAATCAGAGGTTTTCGCCCTACCCGGTCGCTCAACCTCCCGAGCGGTGTCGTAAAGATCACGGTGAATATCGACATGATTGCCGAGGCAATTGCTATCTCCAAGAGCGTGTTGCTCAGCCAGACTCGCTGGACCACGACGAAGTACGGCCATGCCATAGACATTGCAAAGGAGAAGAATGTGGCCACGGCACACAGTCTGCGAAAGTCGCCCGGCTGTGAAAGCAGTCTAAACATGGGTGGGAATCCTCGCCGCACAGAATCGTTTCTCGGTTTCTCCTTGATCGTGAGTGCAATCAATGAGGACACTATTCCCACGAGGGCAGTCACATAGAATGGAATGTAGTAGATCTCTTTCCACTGGTCCACTGGTGGCAGGAGAACCGAGCCCCAGTCGCCCAACATCGCACGGACAAAGGGCAGCACTGCCGGGAACCCGGCGATGAACCCGGCTATTAATGTCGCAACTAGTGACGCGATACTGGTCACCATCGTGAGCTTTCCCAGTTCCTCGCCTCTGTACTTCTCGTCCATGAGTCCGCCAATCAGGGACAGCCACGTGGGAATCTGAATGCTAAGAAGGAGTGACTGAATCGCGTAGAGAACTATCATTTCGAAGGGCGTGGACGCCCACAGGAACAGGTAGACTGTGAACAGTCCCGTCAAGGTTCCAAAGACGACGAATGCCTTCGTGTGTCCGACCTTGTCGGAACCTGCACCCCAGAGGGGCTGGAGGATCGTGGGGGCGATATTACCAACACTCCTGAAAGCGCTCAATTCCCCATAACTCGCCCCCATGTCGACCATGTAGGTTCCCAGAAATGGCATGTAGAGGCCTTGAGCGAATCTGGTCAGGGAACCAACAAGATAGACACGCGGAGGGAGACGGCCGTTCATCGGTGGTTCGTCATGGTCGGTCATCTGGCATTGGCCTCCCGATGCAACGGCCTCCTGACTGGAGGCCGGTTTTAACTGTGTCCTTAAAGGTAACGCACCGAAGAGATTATGTGTGGCGAAGGAGGTCGCCACCATCGAGTGAGCGCAGGAAAATGCTTGACCAAACCGTGTACAAAGAGAGGATTGAAAGAGTTCAGGAATTTCTTCGAGAGCGGGAGGCTCGGCTCGCTGTCCTCACACCCTCTCCTAACTTTGAGTATCTGACTGGCATCAGATATGAAATGCGCGAGCGTCTCATTGCCCTTATTGTCCCATCTGAAGAGAATCCCATCATTGTGGCTCCAGCCTTTGAGGTCTCCAACTTGTCGGCCAAGACTTGGATTGACGACTTTCTCCCCTGGTCCGAAGAGGATGATCCGTACAGGCTGCTTGCTGAAGCGACATCGGGTTGGAGGGGACGTGTGGCAATGTTCGATGATCATATACCGCTTGGAGTGTTCTGGGCAATCAGGTCGAACTTGACTGATGTCGAACGCGAGGACTCTGTCACCCCCTTGCTTGTTTCCATGCGACTTCACAAGGAGCCGGCGGAGGTCGAATTGATGAAGAGGGCTGGTCACATTATCGATGCCGCCGTAATGAAGGCCTTCTCTTCGGCACATGTCGGAATGACGGAGATAGAGCTCCGAAACATAATCCGTGATGAGATTGTTCGTTTCGGAGGAGTTCCCACCTTTGCAGCGGTTCAGTTTGGTGAGAACAGCGCCATTCCTCACGCTGAGCCAAGTTCTCGTGAGCTTCGACGGGGCGACATCGTATTGTTGGACTGTGGATGCAGTGTTGACGGCTACAATACAGACATGACTCGCGTGGCTGTTGTCGGCGAGCCCTCGGACGAACAGCAAAGGGTGTACTCTGTGGTGCTGCGGGCTCAGGAAACCGCGCTGGAGCGAATAGCCCCTGGTGTGGCGTGCGGGACTGCCGACGGCTTTGCAAGAAAAGTGATTGAGGAAGAGGGTTTTGGCGAGTACTTCACTCACCGACTTGGCCATGGGATTGGCCTTGAGGTCCACGAGCCGCCCTATCTTGTCCGCGGCAACGCTCAGGAGCTCGCCCCAGGCATGACACACAGCGTGGAGCCGGGAATTTATCTGGAGTCAAAGTTCGGAGTCCGAATCGAAGACTTGGTCGTAATAACAGAGGACTCCTCAGAAGTAATCACGTATTCACCCAAGGACTTCTATGAGATCTCAGTTGGCTGACGCCCCTTCCTGACTATCATCTTGGACGCCAGTGTTTTCCTCTTTAGCAGGGGTCTTTGACATGATCTCCTCAAGCTTCTTTCTATCCTCCTCAGAGAGGTTTTTCATGGCCTCTGCTGACTGGCGCAGCATATGACTCATGATAAGGGCGTAGACCGCTGGGAGTGCGGCAACAGTTTCCATCCGTTCATGATATTCCTGTTCGGCGAGGTCACGCGCCTCTTTCAATGCCTCCTTTGTCACCTCGCCCTGTCCTATTCCGGGGCATGACTTATCGCTGAGCACGAACTTCTCGCCATTGTACAGAAGTGGAAACGTCCGACATGAAATTGGTCTGCTATACCTTATGGTGCAGGCGTTAGACTCCTTGTGGAAAAAGATGCATGCGTCACCAGCACTCTCCCCCTCCTTGCCATCTCCATTGAGGGGTTTCCGGATTGTTTCCATTGAGAAGCTCTCTCCCTCTGACTTCGGTACATTAATGGTCACCCCCGGAAGGATATGATCGAGGTATCCTTGGGCGGACCAACGCGCAAGGTCACCGATGGTGACACTTACATGGGGACGCGTACAGCAGACCCGGTTGGTGCAGTTCTGTTCGAGGCACTTGAAACTGTACTTCTTCTTCTCGCTCATCTCCCATCACCACCGCTGCGTTCGCCCTCGGCATCATGTTGAACTTAACGCTTTCGTCCCTCTTCGTTCACGCCTGATATGATTCGAAAGGTATAACTGAGTTCGGTCTGGCGATTTGCCCTGCATGACATTCTACTAACGTAAATGTCAGGCATACCGGAGTCCACAAAATGAGCAAGACGCAGTGGTACAGTAATGACGTAGAATCTGTGCTAAGGGAACTTGACACCTCTCGCGAGGGACTCTCATCTAAAGAGGCTGAAGCTAGGCTCGAAGAGTACGGTTTCAATGAGATTGTCGAGACTGGCAAGAAGAGCCCCATCATGATGTTCTTGGAACAGTTCACGGATCCGATGGTCATCATCTTGCTTGTGGCGATTGTGATCTCAGTCTTCACCTCAATGATGCCAGAGTCACATGAGGAGGGTGGCCTGATTGATGCTCTTGTTATCACAGCCATTGTGATCTTCAACGCAATATTCGGGTTCATTCAGGAATACAGGTCCGAGCAGGCTCTTGAGGCACTGAAGGATCTCGCTGCGCCCCGGGCACGAGTGAAACGTGATGGACTATGGGTGGAGATTGACTCAAGGTATGTAGTCCCAGGTGACGTGATCTCGCTAGAGGCTGGAAACAAAGTACCAGCTGATGGTCGTGTTATCTACGCAGTGGGTCTGGCCGCCGATGAGTCGGCCCTCACAGGCGAGTCAATATCGGTACGCAAGATCGACGAGCCTATTTACTTGGAGTCACCAGTGGTAGGCGACATGCGGAACATGGTCTTTCAGGGGACAACGATTGTTTCTGGAAAGGGGCAGGCGATTATCACCTCCACAGGGATGAAGACCTACTTCGGTCGAATAGCTGAGATGGTGCAAGAGGGCGAGAAGGATATGACACCACTCCAGCTGGACCTTGCCGACCTTGGAAAGAAGCTCGGTATTCTTGTCATCGCTCTCTGTCTGATTGTTCTTGGGGCCGAGGTCATCCGTGATGTTTCGGACAGCTTCATGGAGGAACTGCTTGCTGCGATAGCCCTTGCAGTTTCCGCCATTCCCGAGGGTCTCCCGGCTGTCGTGACAATCACGCTCGCCATTGGTGTCCAGCGAATGGTTCAGAACAATGCAATCGTCCGAAGACTGCCGTCTGTTGAAACCCTTGGCGCAACCACTGTCATCTGCTCGGACAAGACTGGCACAATCACAAAGAACGAGATGACCGTGAAACGAATGTATGTCAACGGGCATGTCGTGGAAGTGACAGGTGTCGGATACAACAGCTCTGGTGAGTTTATCAAGAATGGAAAGGCAGTCGATATCCTCGATGACCCCCATGCTGTGAAGATGTTTGAAATCGGACAGATATGTACCAACTCCGCCCTTCAACCGGATCCAAAGGGACGAGCTGATTGGGAGATTGTCGGTGATCCCACCGAGGGTGCGTTGCTGGTCGTGGCTGAGAAGGCCGGCCTTCCGCATCACGAAACCCGGTCGCAGCACAAGGAGATCAGCGAGATATCCTTTGACTCGGCCCGAAAGAGGATGACCTCCATATGCGAGATGGATGATGGTTCCCTCGTGGCCTACATGAAAGGTGCTCCAGAGGTCTTGCTGCCCCTCTGCACGCACATCTATGAGAATCACCAGGTACGTCCTCTTAGCGAGGAGGATTGCGCACGGATACTGGAGATAAACGAGTCCTTCGCCAGCGATGCTCTGCGTGTCTTGGCCTTTGCCTACCGGCCTCTTGAAGAGGAGCTGCCTGAGTGGGAACCCGAGCACGTTGAACGGGAGATGGTCTTTGTCGGGCTCATGGGCATGATGGACCCGCCGCGTGAGGAGGTCGCTCCTGCC
The DNA here is from genome assembly GCA_003662765.1 of Candidatus Thorarchaeota archaeon. Classification (GTDB taxonomy): domain Archaea; phylum Asgardarchaeota; class Thorarchaeia; order Thorarchaeales; family Thorarchaeaceae; genus B65-G9. The sequence goes on along the minus strand of QMYR01000025.1, from coordinate 6,424 downwards.
ATCGAGAAGTGCAAGAGTGCTGGCATCAGGCCCATAATGATTACCGGTGACCATGAGATGACAGCGAGAGCGATTGCAGTTCAGGTTGGTCTCATGGAGCCTGATGGCAGAGTGCTAACAGGTGCGAAACTGGACAAGCTTCAAGATTCTGAGTTCATCTCTGCCATACGGGACTGCGATGTCTACGCTCGTGTTGCACCAGAGCATAAGATGAGGATTGTGGACGCGCTCAAGAGGGACGGTCAAGTCGTGGCCATGACTGGCGATGGTGTCAATGATGCACCTGCGGTGAAGGCTGCAGATGTTGGCGTTGCAATGGGCATGCGGGGTGCCGATGTCACGAAGGAAGCCTCTGATGTAATTCTCACCGATGACAACTTCGCCACAATCGTCACGGCTGTTGAACGCGGGCGGGAGATATACGCCAACATCAGGAAGTTTGTCCGATTCCTGCTCGCGGCCAACTTTGATGAGATTTTCCTCATCTTTACAATGATCATGATTGGATTGCCGTTGCCCATCACTCCCATCCAAATACTCTGGTTGAATCTTGCTACAGACGGATTCCCCGCCCTCGCTCTCGGTGTGGACCCGCCTGAACCTGGCGTGATGAAGAGGCCCCCCCGGAAGCCTGGCTCCAAGATGATGAATCGCGGCATGGCCTCCTTCGTCGTCGTTGCCGGTTTCATTGCATTCCTATCGTCCTCATTCATCTTCCTCTGGTCGCTGACGATCTACGGCGGCTGGGTGCCAGGGGTGACTGGCCCCCTAGTGGACTGGGGCACGTCTCCTTGGAGAGAAGTTCTGCGACACGCACGCACGGCGGTCTTTGCCGGGGTTGTGACATTCGAACTGATGTTTGTATGGAATTGCCGTGACGAGTATCGGTGGGTATGGGAAACACACATACGAAACTCTCGATCTCTCCTCGCAGCCGTACTGGTGTCAATCGTGCTAACACTGGCAACAATCTATGTCCCATTCATGCAGCCTCTGTTTCAGACGATGCCGCTGAACGCAGAGGACTGGTTCGTCATTATAGTCACGTGTATCCCTGCGCTTCTGATACCGCCCCACTTGATATTCGGTCACAAAGAGGAGCATGAGCAGATAGTGCACGAGAACTAGGTCGGGAGTCGCTTGTCGAGCCAGTTGTACATGTCGGCAAGCACTCTCTCCTTCTCCGGCTCACTATGAAGCTCGTGATAGAGGCCCTCGTAGAGGACCCATGTCTTGTCTGTCGAGCCGAGGTTGTCGAAGAACTCTTTTGTCTTCTCTGGGACTACGAGTTTATCGTCGCCAGCCTGCTGCACGAGCACAGGCAGCGTGATCAACGGAGCTGCGTCGAATGCCTCTCTTGTGGCCTTAAGACCACATACTCCGAATCGTGGTGTCACAAGATCCCATCGGAGCGGGTCATTCTCGTGGGCATTGACGACCTCGGGGTCTCTACAAGAGTACTCGAGGTTCGTTTCATTACTGACGTAGATCTTGACGTTGAGCAGGGAGAGCAACTCTGCTGCGAAGCGCTTGAGTGGGGAGATTGGCAACTGATGGGCGACAGCAGGGCATGATATGATTAGTCCGTCTACCTCCTTTTGGTACAGAGCAGCGTATCTGACTATGTGCTGTCCGCCCAGTGAATGTCCGAATAGAAAAGTCAGTTTGTTGATGAACCTGTCCTTCACCTGCATCACGAGGTTCTGGATGTCCTCTACGTACTCATCGAAGTTCATGACGTGACCTTTCCGACCTTCATAGTGTCCGAAGCCGCGCATGTCGGGGGCGAACACAGCAATGCCTCTCTCGGCCATGTACTCACCAATGTTCCGCAAGTCGAGGCCATGAGAACCCAGCCCGTGAATCGCCACCAGGAGTGCACGGGGTCTTTCATCGTCCGGCAGCCAGACGGCCATATACATCCTTGTTCCGTCATATCCTACGTATTGACTCTCCTCGAATTTCATCTGGTTCACCAACGACCGAAACATTCTGCGCCATTATTCACTAAATCTGTTCCTACGGAAGGAAGAAAGAGAAATATGGATGGTGGCCCCTCCCAAAGGGACCACCACGCATTGACTAGAACCGCATTGGCACGGGTTCGTCGCCGGAGTAGTCGTAGAAGCCCTTCCCATCCTTTCTTCCCAGCCAGCCAGCCCGGACCATCTTCCTCAGAAGAGCCGGGGCGCGGTACTTGCTGTCTTTGAACTCCTCAACAAAGTAGTCTGAGATGTACAGCAGCGTGTCAAGACCAACGAAGTCTGCCAGCGTGAGGGGTCCCATCGGCCAATTGAGACCGAGCTTGATTGCCTTGTCCATGTCCTCAACGGTCGCAACTCCCTCCTGAATTGCAAATATCGCTTCATTGATTGCTGGGACCAACAGCCTGTTTACCGCGAACCCAGGCGCCTCATTGACGATCACGGTTTCCTTTCCCAGCTTCGCTGAAACCTCCTTGATGACTTCCACCGTGGCGTTCTCTGTCGCTGCTCCTCTGATTATCTCAACCAAGCGCATCACGGGGACCGGGTTGAAGAAGTGCATGCCGATGAACTTCTCAGGTCGTCCAGTGACAGCTGCCATCTGCGTTATGCTGATGCTCGAGGTATTGGAGGCGAGTATTGCATGGTCAGGCGCCAGCTTGTCTACTTCCTTCCAAGTGTCAAGCTTGAGCTGCACGACCTCCGGAATTGCCTCTATCACTAGGTCCGCGTCCTTCACAGCGTCTTCAAGCGAGAGGACCCCCGTGATCCTGCCAACGATTGCGTCAGCCTCTTCTTGGGACACCTTTCCCTTCTTGACAGAACGGCCGAGGTTCTTCTTGATGGTTTCAAAGCCCCTGTCCAAGAACCTCTGTTCGATGTCTCGCATCTTCACGTCGAAGCCTGCCTGCGCACAGACGTGGGCGATTCCGTTGCCCATCTGGCCGGCTCCGAGTACTGCAATCTTCTTCACATCCACCATCATATTCCTCCAGAGTGTGACTGTTGGCACAGGGGGCCTACCCCGGTAATATCTTTAGCTCCTCGTCCAGCGACAACTTCCCAAATTAAGTAATTGATAATCTATTCAAATGCTGGCCCCAAAAAAGATGCAACAAAGTTAAGAGCAGAGGTGCAGAAGCGCCAGATGGTGTTTAGAATGTCCGAGAGACCCGCGTTTCTCACAGTCACGTATTCCGAGTCCGGTCTCTCCACCATGAGCTACGAGAAGAAGATGGTGCGGGAGAAGGATGTGAAGTTCGACGGAGAGGATGGCACTCTCGAGCTGACGGACGTGCGTCTTGTCTGGTACAAGGCCCCAAAGAAAAAGGGTCGCTTCGGCGGACTGAAGAAGTTTGGGGCTCTGGCTGGGGCAATTGCTGGCGCGGCCATACTTGAGGGTGTGGGCCATGAGGTCGGCGGGATTGGCGGCCATGCGTTGCGAGGCATCGGTCGCGGTCTGGGCTACGCTGCTGTCGGTGCCGCTATCACATCGTGGACTGCAGACTCATTCTACAACCGCAATGAGAACGGTGAGACTGAGAGTCTGGCGGTTCCACTGGTCGCCATAAGCAATGCACAGCAGAGCGGCAACCAGTTGGTCATAGAGCTGAAGTCAGGCGGCGATCTTCGGTTCGAGTTCAAACAGCCCAAGGTTATTCCAAGCCTGCTTGCGAATATCACTCACGCCCAAGAGAAGGGCAAGTGTCCATACTGCGGGGCCACGGTTGGCAATGCCGCATCCTGCCCGAACTGTGGTGCTCCAATAGGTGGCGGCGGTGGAGCTGATGAATCTGGCACACCAGCAACTGGGACAACAGTACATGTTCATGTTTCGGAGGGAGGCGGCGGATACTGCCCGAACTGCGGGAACCCAGTGCCAGCTGGTTCGAAGTTCTGCAACAACTGCGGCCACAAGCTCGTGTGAGTCGCATGCGGCGGCAGTCTAGAGAGAGGCAATCTGAGTAACCTACGCCTCTCTACTCTATCATTCCCAGGCGAGCATCCCACTCGCCTCTCTCTCCTTCGACTACTGCATAGAGACCATTCATTGCCGGCCCGGGGTTAACGACAAGGGTGTCGTCTATTCGGTCCACTCCCCTGCTCTCATGTATGTGACCACATAGAATGAGGCTAGGTCGGACCTCTTGGGCAATCTGGGCCAAGGCCTCACTGCCCACATGCTCGCCGGTGTAGATGACATCAGCACTCGTACCATACGGAGGGACATGCGTCACAAGTATGAGCTCATCACGTTCTCCAATCCGGTCAATTAGGTGCATGATTTCTGAGTGGATTCGATCCTCAGAGTATTCCAGCATCCCTGGAAACGGAGAAGGCGTGGCCCCGCCAATGCCGACAAAAACGATATTTCGGCTCATGAGAGTGCCAAAGTGAATTCCGTGAGGCGGCATGTTGGGATGGGTGGCCAGTTCGGGCGGGTCACAATTCCCGGGCACCCATACTACGGGTGCTCCGACCACCAGAAGGCCCCTGATGATTTGCGAGGCTATCGACACTGGTCCAAAGTTTGTGATGTCGCCAGCAACCACTATTGCCTCCACATCCTCTTGCTGAGCCACCCTCGCCAGCCGTGGGACCATAGAATAGGTCCCGTGAAAATCAGTTAGGGCCATGATTCTCATAGGTCGTTCGGGTACCTTGCCTCACACATCCTGGTAATAAGGAATCCGGATGGGCTCTCATCGAAAGAGATCTTTGTCTTTTGGCCGTTGGATGTCACGTGCTGTGCCCTTGCATGAGTCGCACTTGTAACCCCGGACTATGATCACAGGCACCCCCTCATCCGATTGCCCCATCACAGGTTCTGCCGCAGAGGCAACTTCATCAGCAATGCAGACCGTGCTGCGTTGAAGTACACGTCCGTAAAGGTCAGACCGGCCTCTGTTATACTTGAGAGTTCCTATCCCTGCGGCGCCAATGGTCACATTCACCGAGCCGAGGCGCCACGGGCGCCCCTGCGTGTCAGAGATTATCACCCCCACGTGACGACCGGTCCTCTCTTGGATTGCCCTTTGAATTCTCTCTGCACTGGCGTCCGGGTCGAGAGGCAACAGTACAAAGGAGTCGGGAGGAGCATTCGACCTGTCCACTCCACTGAAGTTGCATACTAGACCGTTGTGCGTTTCGGTGATGAGGGCACCACGCTCTCTGACAATAGCACGGCTCTCGCGAAGAGCCAGCTCAACATGAACCGCATCGAATCCGTTCATCAGAGCAATCTCCCTTGCCCGCTCGGACGGCTCAACTTCTGAACGATGGACAACTCGACCCTCGGCCTTCGAAACTATGCTGTGAGCCACGACAAGAATGTCATCATCCTCAATCTCAAGCCCTTGGTCACAGGCAGCAGACAGGATAAGATCCGCAATATCGTCGCCCTCGCTAACGAGTGGGATTCCTTTGATGGCAATGACTCTTATTGGCTCGACCATCGACGTTTGTGGTCGAGTGGTGATATTGAAGGTTTACCATGTCGGCACCGGCCAAAGAAAATGCCAGCAGAAGGCGTTCTGGGGCTGAGAAATGACGCCGACGGGAAAACAATAAATGCAAAGCGAACATTGCCCAAGAGTGGCTCATTGTGAACCATACGGGGCAAATGGGAGCGCTTGCCGGGAAGCTCGATAAGACCCTGTATTGACGAGTGACAGCTAACAGGTGAACCGTTTGAGTCCAGCCAGCAAAAAAACAAGGAAGAAGTCAAGCCGAAGCAGTGCAGTCCCTTACGGGGATGCCGGCGATATCAAGCAGGGCACTATTGCCAAGTTCATGAGGAAGAGGACCCAGCTAGTTGGATTTGAAACGGGTCTGAACAAGCACACCCAGTACGCCATAGAGTTCCTCGACAATGCAATCGATGCCTTGGAGAGTTGGTGGTGGAAGACCAAGAAACACCCACGGCTTCCGGAGCATCTTGATCCGGCAATCGTGGAAGAGATCAAAGAAAAGTTACAGCCCATGCTCTACGACTCCATAGCATTGAGCAAGCGTCTTGAGAAGGCAATTCGCGAGGGAAAAGAAGTCGAGATTCCGGCGCGGCCGAAGGAAACACTTGAGGAGAAGCTGAAGCAGTTCAGGAAGTTTCTGGTTCCGTTCCGGACGCTGATTCGTAAGAATGAGCCCTTTGCCGTGATTCAGCTGACTGAGATACAAATGCCCGACTTGGTGCCCATTGATGACGATGAGGGCCTGAAGGTCTACGAGTTCACCTGTTTCGACAATGGTGTTGGAATGGTGCCGAGCGACTTCGAGAAGTACGGCATCTATCTTGCATCGAGCAAGTCCGAGCGTCTAAGGCAGACACGTGGGAGCCAAGGTTTCGGGGCCCCGTCTGCGTTCAGTGATGCACAGAATACCACAGGCAAGCCCATTTTCGCCGTGACGAAGCGGTTCACGGCCGACAAGGCAATCGTGGC
>QMYR01000024.1 GCA_003662765.1 Candidatus Thorarchaeota archaeon | reverse complement strand
TACAAGATTGTGGTTTCTGCCCACACTGATGGCTACAATGATCCAGAGGCTCTTGTGATCTACCTGACCGTAGATGAAACCCCCACCGTCCTAGGTTCCGAGATATCTGGTAGCTTGGACGAGCCGTACAAGACGCAGAGCAATCATCTGTTTTGGCTGACGGACACCTACCACTCTGTTAACCTAACGAATCTCGATGTCTACCGATTCGAGGTCAAGTCGGGCCCGACGGTATTGCGGTCCGGGAATCTGATAGCTAATCCAAACGGGACCTATACTTTGCCATCTTCGGCGATTCATGGTCTATCCGTTGGCAGTTACCTATTAAACGTCACAATGGCGCGTCTGAACTATGAAACTGGCCAAGTGAGTATTGTTGTCACAGTCAGCGAGGTACCAATGACTGTGAACGTTGTAGGCTATGAGTCTTACGAGTGGTCGCCATTGGTTGGCACCATAAACTTCACCTATGTCATAACACAGAATGGAACGAGTCCCGACTTGGCTGATGTTTCAGTTACGATTGCATGGATCAACCAATCTAGCGGCGAAACATACACGACGGTGGCTCTTGCACCACTGGACCCCGTGTCTGGCAAGTACATCTATCAGTTCACTCGCAACATCGTACCTGTAGGAAATTGGATTGTAAGGGTGACATGTTCCAAGGGCAACTATTCGACAGCGACTGGCCAGACGGCCGGCACTATTGTTGTTTCGCCGGCTCAAACGGCCGTTACGGCGATTTCCAACCCGTCTGTCACTGTGGTGTGGGGCGAAACAGCAGAGTTCGAAGTCGAGTTCGTGAGAGTCGGTGACTCTGCGGGGCTTTCCTCTGCCGCGTACACCCACGACTGGGACCTGTCTGTAGTCATAACAGATCTCGGCAATGGTCATTACACAATCAGCGCCCAGACTCTGAAGCCTGCTTCAGCGTACACACTACATCTTGTATTTAGCCTAGACAATCATCAGGACGGTGCGATAGCACTGACAATCCAGATTCTGGTTCCTCTCCAAGTTGCTTCTGACTACAGCTCTGCAGAGAATCCGCTTGAGGTGTACTGGACTCAGAGCTTCGCGATTCGTGTGGCAGTCTGGGACATGTCCCGTGACAATGTCTATGTTGATGATGCTAATGTGAGTTTCCACTGGTACTCCAAGTCGATTATCGACAAGACTGATTCCCTTGACAATCTCCACGATGGCAACTACTCCGTGACTCTAAACGCCTATGATGCCATTCCAGGTGACTGGCTCTACACAATAGCCATCACGGCAACAAGAGCGAATTGCACAAGCGCCAGCATCACGGTCTTCGTCCGGATTCATGAGGTGCCGAACGAGGTCGTGCTGGAGAATGACTACTTCGAGCAGTACTATGCCGACACATTCACTATCAGGTTTTACTGGAACAACACACTGGACAACCAGCCCATCACTGATCCCGATAGTGTGACCATCAACATCCTTCACCTTGTGGACAACGTCACCACAGGCGTGAATTACCATGATGGCTGGTACGAAGTGACAATTGACACGCGTGACCTTGGCATGGTGGTCGAGCGTCAGGTATCGTACTACTCGATACAGTTCACAATGGCGCGAAGCGGCTACGCCGCCCACGAGTTCGTCATGGCTGTCGTGCTTGTCCACGAGACCCCGACCAAGCTCGTGATTGACAGCATTGATCAGGTGAACTGGACGGACGAGTTTACCGTGACCGCCCATCTGTGGGACACGGTGCACAACGTCCTCATCGACACACCTGCACAGATCACTCTGACGGCTCTTGACAGCAAATATACTGCAACTGCTTTCAACGATGGTACGGGAACGTTCACATGGGTGATTGACTCGGACGAGTGGTTCTCTGGCAGCACCACATACACCCTCCAGTTCAACTACACACTCACGAACTATGTTGACGGTAGCAACTCGACCACGGTCTACATTGCACCTATCCCCGCCGTGATCACGCCTGACGTTTCCCAGTCGGAGGCCATCACGCTTGTCTGGGGCGAGGAGTTCAGCATTCGTGTGAATGTCAATCAGAACTATGGCACACTGAAGGCGCCGATTGACGATCTGATTGTACACTACGTGTGGTACGGGACCTCGGTCACAGGCAATCTACAAGGCTTGGGCAACGGAGGCTATCTCACCACCGTAAACAGCTCAGAGGTGGACGCTGGCGTCTACAAGGTCATGGTGTTCAGCTACAACAAGAACTACACATTCACGCCGTGGAACCTCACAGTCACGGTAGACGCAGTTACCACAGAGGTGCTTGCCAGTGAGACCGAGCTCTACGGTCTACACGGTGGACCCAGCTTCACGGTCTACATCACCTATAGAATTGGTACTGGGATGACATTTGCTGGCCGTGCGCTGAAGGGTGCTACGGTTGTGTCCGACTTTGCTGGCGGCCAGGTCGGTACGTGGGTGGAAGAGGAGCACGCGTACAAGTTCATAATCGACCCATCGACGGTCCCACCGTCAGAGGTACCCGGGACCTTTACAATCACCTTCACGGCCAACCTGACCAACTACGAGAAGGGCACTGTGCAGATCACACTACATGTGTCTGCGCGCACGGCTCTGTCGATGCCAAACATCCAGATGGAGATCGACAAGTTCGCCGTTCTATACATCAACTTCACTGACATCACGAACGGTGTGCCGGTGCCGTTTGAGGCCGTTACTAACCTCACAATCACTACGCCGCAGAGGCAGTTCACAAAGGCTGACGTTCAGGTGGCTGATGATGGTCGGTACTACATAGTGCTCTATCCAGAGTACTTCGGTGACATCAGATCAGAACCGTACACGGTCTCCGTCAGCATCTGGGCCACAGGCTACCAAGAACAGACTGGTGTGACTGCAGAGGTGCGAGTGATAGAAACTCAGTACCACATCCTAGGCTACACCATGCCACAGTCCCAGTTGCGCCTGATACTTGTCATGACGGGGGCCTTTGTCGGCATTGCCCTCCTTAGTGCAGCCGTGCGGCGCTGGAGAATCCCGTACCAGATCAAACAGATTAACCGTGCACTCAAGGCCATTGAGCGTGGCAAGCGGGCCAGCGTTGAAGGCATCAAGACGATGGGTCAGATCATTGCCGAGCTACTCGCGCCCGGACTGGCTGAGCTAGATATCGCCGCTCCCGTGATAGAGGAAGTCCGCGAAGAGGCCGGATACGAGGAGATACTCAGTGAAGAAACTGAGGAGCTCCTTGGGGAGCTGGATGCTCTGGAGGACATTGGCGGGGAGAGTGCCGAGCCTGAGACGGCCGACTTCGAGTCCGAGCTTGAGGCGGAGCTTGCCGAGGAACTCGAGGAGGCAAAGGAGATTCCATCTGAGGAGCCCACTTCTGAAGAGCCGGAGGCCTCTCTCGAAGAGCCCGAGGCTGTTCCTGAGGAACCTGGGGCGGAGCCTGAGCCTGAGGTGCCAGAGGAGGTCCTTGAAGAATCTGAGCCCGAGTCTGAAGCACCCGAAGAGGCGGAGTCGGAAATTGCGGAGCCAGAAGAGGAGGACGTTTCCGAGGCTGAGCCCGAATCTGAGGAGGTAGCGGACGACACTTTGCCGCCAGTGGAAGACGAAGATACGGAGGGTGACGGCTCGGATGAGTTTCTCTCTGAGGACACCACCGAAGAAGAGTAGCTTCGAACAAAACGAATTGGGAGAGTCTTCTTCTCCCGATTTGGAAACTCCGAGGTGACAAGAGAGTGAACTTCAATCGTTCAAGGAATGCTGGCCTAGGGGGGTACATGACAGTGCGCTCTGAGGTTGGTCACCTCTTTGGATGTACGAACAACGCTCAAATGCTGGGAGCTCCAAGTTCAAATCGTTACCACACTTGCCTCGGGCGGGCAACTATTCGGCTGGTATCGTGCGTGCAAGGGGTGATTGCACATGATTCGTGAGATACACGTTTTCAAAGAAGGTCGGACCCTCTTCGAGGATGTCATAGTTCCCAACAAAGACCTAGACACCAGGGCTGTCATGATGCTTGTATCATCATCAGCAAAGAAGCTCCAAGAGTGGAAGATTGACAGCATGGAGATTGAGCGCTACAGGTATGTCTACATGAACTCCCATGACACTCAATTCATCATGACAATGGATCGTCAAGCATCCGTCCAAAAAGCGGCCGAGGCCCTCATGAGCATGGTGTCCAAGTTCATGACCGCATTCGAGAGGGTGCTTGAGACCGATGAGTGGAAGACCACGGACTTCTCCCCCTTCAAAGACGGCTTTCGGAAGATAGTGGGTCGTGTTCCCGTCAAGGTCTGTCTTGCCGGTCACGGTGGTACTGGAAAGACTACCCTTCTTGAGCTGGCAACCTTGCCCTCTCAAGCGCCGCCTCAGGAATATGTGCCGACGTTTTTCGGCGACAAGGCCCTCTTGAAGGCGGACTTTGATCCGTATGTCTTCAGCATGTTTGACCTTGGCGGGCAGGACCGATTCGTCCAAGAGTGGGGGAAGATAATTCGTGCTGGAAGCATTGTCATCATAGTGACGGACTCTACAAAAGAGAACCTCGCGTGGACAAAGAGGGTGGCTTATCCTGTCTTGAAGAATGAGCTGCCCTATGCACGTGCGATTGCTATCGCCAACAAGCAGGACCTGCCTGGTGCTCTCTCACCCGAGGAGGTTGGGCGCAGACTTGGTGTGCCTGCGTACGGGATGCAGGCCAACAGACGCGACTTTAGAGATCGATGGCTCAAGCTCCTCAGAGCAGTGGCATTTGAGGAAATTGACTTCAAGATTGTTGGAGAGATAGAGGTGGACTGAGGTGTCGACCAGGGAAGAGAAAATGAAGAGTGTTATTGACGAAGAGGAACGGAAGAGGCTCATCTCCGAGATAGCACGAATAAAGGACGTTCTTGACAGCTTCAAGTATGGCCTCAACTTCGAGGAGTTCGCGGACGAGATCTTCAAGACGATTGATCGTCAGACCCGGGTGATAAAAATGCTCGATGAACGGATGCGTGAGGTCATTGAGCGAGTGGAGAGCCTTGAGGCACAGTTGAAGGAGGGGATTCGCGTTCGCGTATCGGGACTTGCTACGAGTGCCGAGGCTGGCGAAACCGGTGAAGTCGAGTTTGTTGTTGAGGAGAAAAAGGAAGAGGAGCCCGAGTCCGATGTCAGGGATATGTCACGTGAAGAGCTCGAGCGGGAGGCGGCCGAGCTTGAGGTCAAGATTGCCAAGCTCTTCGAGAAGGAGAACGAGTACACCGAGATGGAACTCAATGATCCTGCAGGAGCAGAGGAATATGCCCAGAAGGCAGCTGCTGCACGCCGCATGAGAGCCGAGGCTGAGGCCCGGCTCAAAGAGATTAGAGAACAACTGGAGTAGATGTAGGGGTGATGACGAATGGGACTGTTTGATAGCTGGCGACGACGAAGGAAGACACGTACTGCCGAGAGAGCGCGCATCAAGTCGCGCGAGATTCTGGTTTCGGACAGTGCGCCAACAACCGCCCCTGCCCCCCCGACAGAACTTCCCCCTGAGGCTCAGGCGGAGGTCGTGTCGCTTGTGGCGGAGTATGAGCGGTTGGTTCGTAGGCGTGACGAGCTCCAGCGAGAGCGAAGTCAACTCACGATTCGTCTGGATAATGGAGAGCTCTCGCCAATAGAGTTTAGAAAGGAACTCATGGCTCGCATTCAGGAAGCAGCGTCGGTCGCAGAGCGAATCAAGGAAGTATCTTCTCGTCTCATAGCACTGGGGTACCGTGGAATACTGCGGTGAGGTGAGCATGTCGCCCGAGCGGGACGAGCGGGACTCTGAGGAGCCGAACGCATCGGCTCTGGAAGAGGAGACTCGCAAACTCATGGAGAAGGCCATGGAGTCTGGAGTTTCGGCCATAGAGTCCGGGAGCGAGGAGGAAGACCGAGAAGTAGTAAGAGCCACCTCCACAGCTCGTCTGCTCGAGGAGACCTTCCAGAGAATCAAGGTGCGAATGGAAGACCTGTTGTCCATGATTGAGGACAGCATCAGTGCTGCTGAGCCAAATGTTGAAGAGCAGGTGTCCTCGGCAATCAAGAGTCTTGCCACGAAGTTGAAGGCCTTCGGCCTCGGAGTGTTTTACACTCAGACTATCGCGCTGGTTCGACAAGAGCTATCCAAGGCCCTGTCAACCGACGCTATTCTGCAGCCAGTTCGTTCCACTGTTGCCGAGGCGCGCGATCAAGTGGACGACATAGTCACCAAGGCAAGCCGTGGGGCTGTCAAGAGCGTGGCCCGGTCGACGGGTTCTCTCCAGACGAAGGTCATCCAGCTGTATGCAACACTCCAGGACCGAGAGCGTCAGATTGAGGTTGCGCGAGCCGCACTATACCGTTGGCGCACGCGGGTGTCCGAGCTCGAGGCGGCTCTCAAGAGCAAGGACGAAACGATATCAAGGCTCACAAGCGAGCTTGAAGCACTGAAGCAGACCATCAGCGACCTTGAATCGGAGCTTGAAGAGCGAGGCAATGCTATTTCGGAGTTGAAGAGTCAGCTGGCGCAGGCTCAATCGCAGATAGACCAGCAGAGGACCATGATTGAGAAACTCGGCTCCGCAGAGGAGATGGTCGCTGACTACGAGTCCAAACTCATGCGAATCTCTGAGCTCGAGGGAGAGGTGGCGCGGCTGAGAGAAGAGATAGTCCAACGCGACTCGACCATCGAGTATCTACGAAACGAGGCGTCACAGGCATCGGAGTACGCCATGGAGCTTGAGAAGAAGGCTGCTGAGCTGAATGACCGCTTAGCTCATGCCGAGGGCGAACTACGTTCCCTGCAGGCCGAGAACCAAGACCTGCGGGCTCAGGTCAGTGAGATGTCCGCCCGCTGGAACATGCTCTATCAGGTTGCAGAGGAGGAGCCTGCCTTCAAGGCATATTTCCTCATTGCGGACAAGGCCCGCGGAGTTCCTATTGCTCACATCGCCTCCGCCTTGGGCATGCCGGTGCGTCGCCTCAGGCAAGAGATTGAACGTTTTGTCGAAGTGGGCCTGATTGAAATCGATGGCGACCTGATGAAGCCACGGGCACTGTCTGAAGTGGCGAGGGAGCTAGCTGGGCAAGAAGCCCAGATGATTGAAGAGGTCAAGGCAGAACTGGGCGATGATCATGGAGTCGTACTTGAGGCGCTAGACCTGGACGAACCCCTCTTTGACGAAGAAACGACGAGCGAAGACACTGAGAAAGACACTTCATGAGGGCCAAGCATCTATGATGGGGGCATACGACTATTGGCGACACGACGACCACTCAAAGAGGTAATGGCACTACTGCAGAACTACACACTTGCATGGCATCACTGGCTAATTATCCTCGCACTGTTGAAGCTCGGCGGTTCAGCCACCAAGGCCCAGCTGATACCCGTCTTCAAGAAGGAGGGCTTCTCTCCTCACGCGCTCGAGGGCATCTTCAAGCGCGATCTCGAAGAGCTTGGCGAAGCGATTGAGATTGATGACGATATAGACTCGTTGATGGACACCACTAGGATCTATCTCTCAGACGATCCGAAATTCCGCGCTTTCATCAAGAAACACTTGAAGTCCGTAGTTCGAACCCTCAAGATGAAAACGACCCGATAGAGAGTCCAACTGTCGTCAGCAACAGTTGTGAGTCGCAATGTTTTTGATTCAAACTGTCGAATCGCTGATGGCGACATACTTTGGGGATTGCAGGTTCTCTATGCGACACATGTGGGAGGGCGGTTGTGCCACCGCGTCAGGTCTGTCCCTACTGCGGCCCGGGTGCGCCTCCCATGAAATCTGTGGAGATTGGCCCTGAGGGTGCAATCTTGAGCTTCTCTGTTCTTGAAATACCTCCCGCGGGGTTCGAGCCGCCCGTGCTACTTGCTCTTGTTGAGCTTGAGCATAAGGCCACAGTTCTGTGCTTGGGCGACAAGAAGTATATCAATGATGTTGAGATCGACATGCCAGTGGTGGTCTTCACAGACGACACAGGTAGAATCCGGTTCGTGCCAAAAAAGTGAGTGCCCTGACTGCCTGAGCCGACCTGGCTGTGGGCTGGACTCAAGCAGCCGTGGGCGAAGCTGGGGGCGTTACCACAAGTTGGTCACACCCCCGTTTGGGGACCGAACCGATTTATGAGATACTGTTCGGGTAATAGTATTACGTAGAAACCCACTTAAGCGTTATTGGTCCATTGGCTGCAGGTAGATTTACCGCCATGAGGGCATTGTCATGCCAGATGAAGAGATTCGAATGAAACTGAACGAGTCCCAGATTAGTCTGCGGGAGGAGTTGATGGGACGACTGTCTATCGAGGGCTTCGGACTGAGAAAGCGTGAGATCTCTGTGATGACCCGAATGAGTGCCGACATCGTCGAGATTCTTGACGCCCTCGTAGAGCTGGAGATATTCAAGAGTCGTTCTGAGGCCGTGGCCGCATTCGTGGAGAAAGTCATCTCAGCGCGGCGAAGTCTATTTGACGAGATTCGTGCTCAAGCCGCCGAGATACGCCAGAAACGTGAGACCGCCAAGATGCTTGCGATTCGTGCGATTCAGGCCACACAGCATGAGGACTAGGTTTCTGCTGCCGCTTCTCGCAGGTACTGATTTAAGGTGGAATCGAAAGGCTGACCGCTGGGTCATGGATATGACGGCGCACCTGAGTACAGTACTATGGACAGAGGACGAACTCGAGTTCAGAAGAGAGGTCCGCGAGTTCTGCGATCGCGAGATTGCTCCGGTGGCGGAGGAGATTGAGAAAGGCCCCTATCCAAGGGAGCTCATCAGGAAGATTGCGGCGGCTGGCTACATGGGCGTTCTTCACGAGAAGGAGGTGGGTGGCTCAGCCTGTGGAGTTTCCTACGAGATCATCGTGGCTGAAGAGATATCGGCCACCAATGCGGGGCTTGACATGGCGAGGATGGCATCAACAACACTCTACGGAATGCCCGTCAGCAAGTTTGGAACGGAGGAGCAGAAGAAGAAGTATCTTGAGCCAATTGTCCGAGGCGACAAGATAGGGTGCATTGGTATCACCGAGCCCAATGTTGGTTCCGACACGGCAGGAATGCAGACTCGCGCAGAGAAGGACGGTGACGAATGGGTTATCAATGGGGAGAAGCGATTCATCACCAACGGTAGTCAGGCCGACTACATGGTGTGCTTTGCAATAACGGATCCCACTGTCAAGTCCAAGCAGGGAATGACGGCCTTCATTGTCGACACAAAGACTGATGGTTTCAGCGTGGTCAAAGATCATGAGCTGATGGGCATGAAGTCTGCCAAGGTTTCGTGGCTCAAGCTCGAGGACGTCCGCGTGAAGCCCGGACAGGTACTTGGCGAGCCTGGACAGGGCTTCCAGATACTCATGGACGAGTTGGACAGCGAGAGGACGGCGATTGCAGCCGAGGCGATTGGCTATGGGAGAACCCCCTTCGAGATTGCAGTGAAATACGCCAATGAACGTGAGCAGTTCGGTCGTAAGATTCGGATGTTTGAGGGCGTCAGCTTCAAGATAGCCGATATGGCCGTGAAGCTGGAAGCGGCAAGAGCTCTGACTCTGACTGCAGCAAGGATGCTCGACAGAGGGTTGAAGGCGACGAAGCAAGCGTCCATTGCGAAACTCTATGCAACAGAGGCAGCAATCCAGATCACCAATGACGCGTTGCAGGTGCTCGGAGGAATCGGCTACACTACGGACTATCCCATTGAAAGGTTCCTGCGTGATGCAAGGCTCATGACTATCGGTGGCGGGACTGCGGAGATTCTCAGGTTCCTCATTCAGCGCGAGGTGTACCGAGAGTTTTTCCCGAGATGATGGGGACTCTCACTCCCCTTCTCTCACCACATTCATCTGGCAGGCACAGAAAGACTACTGTTGACTGTCGTATGGCCCTTACTTCATTCAGAGGTGAGTATCTACTTGACCAAGTTAGAACACCTCATGGTCTACACTCAGTCTGGCATGCCAGTCTACAGCAAGTGTTTCGGTGGTTTCTGCAAGTCTGCATTTGAGAGCCCCGAGCTTCTGGCCGGGCTTCTCTCAGCAATAGAAACTATTCCCCAACCCTGTCCGAGGGATTGTCGTTGGAGTCGGTGAAGATGGGACCAAGTGTGATGGGTTTCTCGAAGGTCATGCCCGGTGGGTACTGTCGTGATTGGTCTGTCGGATGACAAGCCCGGAGTGGCCGAGTCAGTCTTTGATGCCACCGCACGAATTCCGAATTCCGACAAGTTCGGAGATACGGACTGGTCAGATGTCACGAGCGAACTGGTTGACGACTTCACGACGGAACTGGTCCACGGGTAGCTGATTGATGCTATGAAGAGGCACGGTTGTTTCAAGGACGAGTGCCCAATGGGTGACAAGTGTCTTCTTCACTCAACGACGATCTCGCTTTGTAGACGAATCTGGGATGCTATCAAGTCGAAGTACGACGCCGCCCGCTCAATGATGGGACGTATGTGAGCATGGGGGCAGAGGCCCCCAATGCTTCTACGTCTTCGAGAACGCCACAATTCTGTACTGATTGCCGACCTTCTCAATTGTCGCCGTGAAGCTGTCGCCCGGCGCGACAGTGAGTAGTTCGTACCAGTCAGTGAGAGGCATCCAGTCCTTAGATCCCTCGATCCACTCGTACGTTGAGTTGTCCGTTCGCAAGACGATGTGCGTATCGCCACCATCAACATACGATGTGACGTTGAGGACGGTAGCGCTCAATTCGATATTCTCCTCACTCTGAGGCTCGATGGTCAGAGCATTGACCACTGATTGTACATAAGCCTCTCTCACTGTGCGGACGAGCTCTTCGCCGCTACCCGATGTGGAGTATGCCTTGATAGTTTCGTGTTGCCCATCAACGATGCCCAGCGCGTAGAGTCTGATGTCGGTGAGCACGTATGCATCAGCCTCAGAGTCGTAGTCCGACTGGTACCAGTAGATTGGGCAGTACCAGGCAAACCGCGAGTAGGTTGAATTAATCTGCACTGGATACAATAGGGGCATTGCGCCATAGTATAGACCGCTAGTAGGCGGCGGGAGGTCCTTGATAATCGCATTGACCGCAGCCTCCCCGCTCATCAGGGAATAGTTGTGCATGTCGTGGTAGTATATCGCATCCTTCGTCGCCCTCATGAACCCGCTGAGTGTTAGACTTGTCGCCTCCATCGGATGGACGGCGACGAGAGCCTCGACCCGACCGGTATCTGGGTTGATGATGTATCTGGTGTCTTCAGTGATCGCAAGACGGTCTCGTGAGGCCTGCACGGTCCAGAGGAAGCCGCCTGCAAACAGGTCGAACCCATCCCCTCTTCTGTATCCACCCCACCGAGCTATCTGACGCTCCAGCCACTCCTCGCTATACGCTTGGGTTATCCACTCGGGAGTTTCTTCTAGAGTGGCGTAAGTCCTCACAGTGCCATTTGCACAATAGACCTTGGGCCCAAGGGGACGTTCTACGAAGTCTAGACCAAGGTTCGTTCTTGTCTGGATGTATACGAGATTGCCCATCGGATCCCAAGTCAGATACGCGTACTCGTATGCATTGCTCGTGTCCTCGAGATAGTTTCCGAACTGGATGTTCTTGTCCCAGAAGAGGCCCTCTCCGACTGGCATCTGACCCACATCCGTAATCACCTCGACTTGATTGGGGTCATTTGCGTCAACCACGATAAGCCCTTGAAGATAGTTCTCCGCCAGAGTATTTGTTGAGACGACCACACACACCCATACCAATCGTCCATTTCGCACCGTGATGTGTGCCGCTGCAATTTCAACGTTGGACCCGATGGAGTTCATGATACGTCTTGCCTGAAACGTGGCCAGCCTACTCGTCACAAGACGGACTTGGTTGTCTGGTATCGGGTTCTCAAACACGGGGCTATCTGCCTGTATGATGAAGTTGTCAACATACTCAGCGTTGGAAACATCTGAGGTCCAGTTCACAAACATCGCGTAGGCTGGAATCAGAATCATCAGGATGATTCCGGTACAGACCGTGAGCTTTGGTAGCGTTTCTGCGCCAGCCATTCCCCTCTTGAACTGGATTAGTGTTGAAAAGACCAGCAACGCGCTGTAGCTCATCGCCAGTGTGATGATTGCCCAAGGCAGTGTCATCTGCATCATCAGGCAGATGAAGGCCCATGCGCCGAATCCCCATAAGAGACGAGTAGGCAGCCAGCGAAAAATGGTTGGAAACCTGAACAGCTCCGAGGTTGGGGGTATCGGGATCGCATGTATGACCAACGAGATGACCAGAACCAGAATGACACTCATGATATTCACCGATGCACCAGCGGAATCATCCGGTCTTGCGGTCAGAAGCTTTTAGCGTTTTTGTCGGCGCGTCCAAGAGTGAACTCCTCTAGACTTGAACCATTCGACGGCCCCACCTGCGCTCAAGATCTCCAACATGAAGTCCGGAATGGGTTCTCCCTCTAGCACGACATCACGACCTAGAACCCTCACTTCACCACGAGTAAGGTCGACTCTCAGAGTATCCCCGTCCTCAACTTTCTGAGCAATGTCTTTCACGACCATTGCTGGCAATCCTATGTTGAAGCAGTTGCGGTAGAAGATTCTCGCAAAGGACTCGGCCAATACGCAAGCAACACCCAAGTGCTTGAGCACGGCTGGCGCCTCCTCCCTCGATGACCCTCCTCCGAAGTTCGTTCCTGCCACGATGACATCGCTGGCACGTATCTGAGTCACAATCTCGGGCCTTGTGGCCTCAAACGCATGTCTTGCCATCTCGGCATAGTCGAGAATTGTGAGATACTTCCCGGAGATTATCTGGTCCGTGTCCACATCATCTCCAAAGACCCATGCCCTTCCCTCAATGATGGTTGTCAGCGGCACGATCTCACACACTCCTTGGATCAGTGATAGCACCTCTCAGGGCGCTTGCCGCCACTGTGGCGGGAGATGCGAGATACACCTTGGACTCTCGGTGCCCCATTCTTCCAGGGAAGTTCCGGTTCGTGGACGACACGCACACTTCTCCGGGCCCCAGCACTCCCAGATGTCCGCCAAAGCAGGCGCCGCATGTTGGGTTCGTCACTATCGCACCTGCATGAATCAATCGTCCGATGATGCCCTCTCTGAGAGCATCGAGATAGACCTCTCTACTGGCTGGTGTCACAATCATCCTGACGCCGTCATGAACGTGTCTTCCGTCAAGAATCTCCGCTGCAATGCGAAGATCCTCGAGCCTCCCGTTTGTGCACGAACCGAGGTACGCCTGATCTACTGGTGTGCCCTCGAATTCTGTCACGGGCTTGCCATTGGCGGGACTGTCGGGGGAAGCGACGTAGGGGGGGAGTTGCTCGCTCTCGACATCATAGGCCAGTTCGTCCACATACTCCGCGTCGTCGTCGGGCCTTACGTCCACCCAGTTCTTCCTGCGGGACCGTCTTTCCAACCACTCCTTGACCGGACGATTGACCGTCATCAGACCCGCCTTGGCGCCCGCCTCCACGGCCATGTTAGCCATGGTCATTCGAGACCCAACCGACATGTCATCAATTGTCGTACCACAGAACTCTATGGCCTTGTAGTTCGCGCCGTCTGTTCCAAGGTCTGCGAGAATTCGCAGGATGAGATCCTTGCTCATTACCCTCTGACTGAGTTCCCCGGTGACAGTGATTCTGATTGACTCGGGTACCCTCAACCACGTTTCGCCAGTCGCAATGATCATCGCACAATCGGTGGCGGCCATGCCTGTTGCAAACGCGTTGAATGCCCCATAGGTCGTGGTGTGCGAGTCAGAGCCTACAATCAGGTTTCCGGGTGCCACCAGTCCGAGCTCTGGGAGCACCTGATGACAAATCCCACAACCAACATCACAAAAGTGCTCTATATTGTGCTCTGTGACGAATCGTCGGTTTCTGATGTGAATCTCAGCGCTCTGCGTGTTGCTAGCTGGTCCCCAGTGATCATTGACCACTAGGATCCTGCTTGGATCCCATACGGCATCTACTCCCATCTCCTCTAATACCGTCAGAATCCTTGACCCGAGGACCTCGTGGACCATGAGGAAGTCGACCTTGACCTGTATAATCTCCCCGGGTCTTGCACTCTCGGAGCTCGAATGGGCGGCTATTATCTTCTCGGCAATGGTGGCTCCCAACGAGGTCACCCCGCTGCTATCTCAGTGGCTGCCTGTGCGACGGCGTCACCGACTGCTGTTGTTGAGGATGGTGTGACTCCGCTCCATCTTCCCTTGCAGAGGTCATACGTTCTCACCTTGCCCTCTCTTAGAACTCTCTCGACGGCAAGTTCAATCACCTTGGCGGTCTGAGAACAGCGACCGTCGTTTCTCGTTTCACCAAGCCAGTCCATCATCATGGCTCCTGAGAGTATTGCGGCTATCGGGTTGGCAACATTCTTCCCGTAATAGTCTGGTGCAGAGCCATGAACAGGTTCGAAGACCCCCTTCCCGTCGCCTATGTTCGCAGCAGGAGCCACTCCAAGACCACCCTGAATGGCAGCACCTAGGTCGGTGATTATGTCACCAAAGGAATTGGGGGCAACCACCACATCGAAGCTCTCTGGTCGCCTGACGCACCACTGTGTCCAAGCATCAACGTACGCATAGTCTGGTCGAATGGTGGGATACTTTTCTGCAACCTCGTTGAACACTCGCCTGAACAGCTGACAACCTGCAAGTAGATTGCTCTTGTCTACGCAGGTGACCATCGACTGGCCATCGGACGGTCGGCCGTTTCTTCTCTTGGCGATCTCAAATGCTCTCTCAACCACTCGCCGCGAGCCCTTCTCGGTGATTACTCTCACATCTAGCGCTACCTCGGGCTCCCCACTCCTGACCAGTGTTCCGCGTATTGGGGCATAGAGACCCTCTGTATTCTCCCGGACTACTACCATGTCAATGTCACGTGGAGTCTTGTCTGCAAGAGGAGTCGGGACCCCCTCGAGCAGTCTGACGGGCCGAACATTCGCGTAGAGGTCCAGAGCGAATCGCAGGCCAATCACTACGCTATATCCCGCAAGATTTCCGTCGGGAAGTCTGACCGAGTTTCCGCTGGAGTTTCGCGCGCCAACTGCTCCAAGAAGGATAGCATCAGCCTCTGTCTTGACGAATGCCTCGGTGTCTTCGGTCCACTCTCGTCCTGTGCGGAGATAGAATTCTCCACCAGCCTCCATCTCCACAAACTCCACGTCTGGACCGTTGCAGCTCTCAATCGCGATCCTGAGCACCTTTACGGCCTCGGGCACGACCTCCTTCCCAATGCCGTCGCCAGGGAGTACCGCGATCTTGTACGTCATCTCATTCGCACCTAGTAGTTGCCGAGCCAGCCAAGGTCGTTGCCGTGGTCGTCGAGTATGCTTACCATGGTGTCCCAACGCTTTCCGTCAACGTACCTTATCTTACAACGAATAGTGAACTGCCGTTTACACTTGTTGCACTCGACAAGCCACTCCTCCACGACGGGCTCCAGTCCGCGGCCCGTGATCTCCGGCGGGTCTGTCTTGACATCA
This sequence comes from Candidatus Thorarchaeota archaeon, assembly GCA_003662765.1. Classification (GTDB taxonomy): domain Archaea; phylum Asgardarchaeota; class Thorarchaeia; order Thorarchaeales; family Thorarchaeaceae; genus B65-G9. The sequence continues at coordinate 4,145 of QMYR01000024.1, read as the reverse complement.
ATCAACGTGAGTTCTTTGCCATCGCACGCGTAGGTGCACTCTTTGAGAGGAATCCCCTCCATGCCTCTTCTCCCCAGGGGCACGAACACCACATCTGGCAGCTCGTCGAGAGAGCGCTCGCTTGTCAATGGTTACACCGCGTTGACACTCTGCACCGCTACGAATAAATCAATAGGTCGGGCATTGTTCACACATGAGGCTCGTCACCTACAAGCGACTTGGCGTTCCATCTATTGGTGTTGAGTTGGAAGATGGTATTCTTGACATTCCTGATGCTGCATCGTTCTTCGGTCGGGTCTATCATGTTCAGGGTCTGAGCTTCCCGAACACAATAGTGGATCTATTGCGATGGGATGCAGGCGTCGATGTGGTCCGTCAGATCGTCAAACGGTATCATTCAGTTTCCTCCAGCGAGAGGCCGATGCTGGTGTCGAAGGACCGGTGTGCACTGGCTGCTCCCATTCCCCGTCCAGGCAAGATCATCGCTCTCGGGCTCAACTACAGGGACCATATCGAGGAAACTGGCCGTGAGGTCCCCAATGAGCCCGTTATCTTCGCGAAGTTTCCATCGTCAGTTGTAGGTCCAGACGAAGAGATTCCTTTCCCGCCTATTACGAAGCGTCTGGACTGGGAAGTAGAGCTTGGCGTAGTGATTGGAAAGACATGCCGGGCGGTATCTCACAAAGACGCATTGGACTACGTTGCAGGCTATACCATAGTGAACGACCTGAGTGCTAGGGATCTTCAGAAGAGAGATGGCCAATGGGTTCGTGCGAAGTCGATGGACGGCATGTGTCCCATGGGGCCTGCCATTGTCACGGTCGATGAGCTCGGTGACGGGTCGGGGCTCAGGATGTATACAAAGATTAACGGCGAGCTCAAACAGGACTCCAACACATCCAATTTGATTATGGACGTTCCTCACATAATCGAGTATTTGTCCTCGGCCTTCACACTTGAGCCGGGGGACGTCATTGCTACTGGGACGCCCTCTGGTGTGGGCTTCGTTCGGGATCCGCCCGAATATCTCCAGCCTGGCGATAGCATTGAGATGTACATCGAGAAGATCGGTTATCTGAGAAACCGAATCGTCTGACCTGACTCACTCTTTGCGCTCGAACTTCACCACAATCTCTTGCCCGTCCCTGAACCTGCCCTCGATCGCGATGACCTCGGGGGCTACACATTTCATCCCAGCGGTGTCGCCGCCTACGAGTGCTTCTCTTGGCTTCCAGCGAGGGCTGAACACAATGAATACCCTCTCATTGTGACGGCAGTCTCTAGCCAGCGTCATTGCCAGTTCGTTTTTCTGTGAGTCCCACACACATTCTCGTATCTCGACGGCGCCCTGCGTGAAGTGCATGCTTGTGCTGAGAAGGCTTGGAGTTTCGGTTTCCGGTCTAATCGCAAAGAGGCGACATGTGTGGGGTGATATGCCTCTCACCTGAACGGCCCCCTCGAACGTGCCCTCGTAGGTTTCAGTCCAGAATTCAAATACGTGATGCGGAACTGGTTCGCTCAGTCCCACCGAGTCGAGAGTGAAACTGACGTCAACATCTCGCTCCGACAGGTTGACCACGGCCACGACGGCCCAGCCCCCGTGTGCGACATCTATCTTCAACGCAAAGACGCGTGGCTCCTCGTTAGTGAACGCATCTATGGCCACAGCACCTCTCCCGTAGGGTGGCAGCAGTCTGTCCACAAGACGGAGTCTCTCCTCCGAAACCTCCATCATTCTGTCACTCATTATGATTGAGCCACCGCTCAGGGCGACAATCGTCAACCACAGACGCACCTCGTCAAGAGTGAGATCATTGTCGTCCTGCCTGACCAGTATGCAGTCGGGGTCGTTGATCCACCATTTTCGGTGGAGCGGTGCTCGTGTCATCGTGTTGATGGCACACGCGTAGACCCCTCCGCCCCAGTCGTATCTCCAGTTAGTGCCTATGTCCGTGCCAATTCGCATTACGTTCGCCATGCCTATGCTCGGGCCTAGAGGCGCACCACACCCGAGTATGAGGGCGTCACCTACGGCCTCGCGAACTGCTTGAAGGCCGATTCTCAGGGCCTGGGCTCCCGTTTTTGTGGGGTCGTGTCTTATTCCCGCCTGCGTGGCATGGTACAAGAAGTCGATCTTAAAGTATTCAAACCCGCAGTCGCGTAGTCCCGAAAAGAGAGACTTCACAAAATCGACAACATCTGGGTTCGTCAGGTCGAGAGCGTAGTATGCGCCGAGCCAGAGCGGATTCTGACCTACTTCGATTGGCTGACCACTGGAGTCACGAATGAACCACTCTGGATGGGACTTGAACACCTCAGAGTGTTGTGATGCAATGAACGGCGCAGTCCACACCCCCGCCTTGAAGCCGTATTTCTTGACTTGTTCCACGAGTGCGGCCAGTCCCTTTGCAAAGCGTTCGTTGTGCTCCCAGTCACCCACGGCCTGTTGATAGCCATCATCCAGCTGTATCCATTCCACCTGTGGGAAGCGTTCGCTGAGGAACCTCACATTCTCAAGTACCTCGACCTCGTCAGGCATAGTATAATAGAAGTACCATGAGCACCAGCCCGTCGGGACATGTTTCCATGGTACGGCTCTCATTCTGTCTGCGGTGACCTCAACATACTCTGAGAGCAACGCGTGAGGATTGTCACCGGCGAGCACTAGCAGCTCTTCGGACATGAGGCTGGCCTTGGGTGTCAGCGGGACCGACTCCATTGCACAGACCGCAGCAACCCGACTGAGCCTCTCTGCATCTCCTTCGCTCCCTGTCAGTGAGATAGTGCAGAGGGCGCTTGTCATTGTGACAAATCCCAACACTATGGAGGCAGATGTTCGTGTGTTATGGATGACTGTGAAGTCATGGCTAAGATTCTCACCGGGCTCCACTCTTCGGGCCTGAGTGAGTTCCCATGAGTGGAACCCGTTGCGGAAGTACCTCACCTCATCCGCGGAGCGTCCGGTGAAGAGTCGGCTCTCGTTGGTCACATCCACAGCAAGCGGGACAATTGTCCTGATTCGCATCTCTTCCTCTGAACGGTTCTTCAGCTGGGTCATGATGCTGAACCCGTACTGCCCCTTCGTCACACCAACTCGGACATGGACCTCCACATTCCTGTCGGTATCTTCCAGTCGCAAGACCATCGCTTTGCCTGATCCACGTTTGCCCCTGAAGTCTATCGAGTTGACACTCTTGAGGACCATCTTCCGGGAATCGTAAGTGATACCGTCAGCCTCTATCTGAATGTGTCCTCTTGATAGGTATGATGTGTGACTGTCAAGGCCTGCGAGAGATACGCACCCTCTCTCAACGTCGAAGGTCACTGTCACGCGGTCGTTCGACAGGTGAATCAGCCTTTCGCCTATCTCCAGTCTGCATGGCGTATCTCGGCTCGACACAGCAATCTCCCCAGATAGTGCTCGTGGACACTAGTTTGCTCGATGACTACTCTCCACGTGGCTGGAGGTCCTCGGCACGCCTCTGTGCCTCTTCAGCCTTCTCGTATTCAAAAAGACGTTTGTGCGCTGTAGCGAGGAGTTCCCACGCCTCTCGGTCATTCGGTTGAAGCTCCAGGTAGCGTCTGATGGTATACTTGACCTGCTCCCAGTTGTCCATCTTCTCGTAGCACCTAGCAGCATAGTAGAGGGCTCTCTTGTGATCCCTATTCGGCCCAATCAGTTCTTGGAAGATCTTGAGAGCCTCATCCCACTCCTCGGAGTCGTAATAATGCATCCCGAGCCTAAACTTGTCTTCCATCTCGCTGTACTCAGGAAGCCTTGATGCCACAGAGCCGGTCACCATGACAGCGGCACAACAGACCATGATTGATGCTACCAGAAAACTGAATCCCGCGACCATCCCTGGATTGACCGCCAGTATCCCGTAGCCTCCGAGTAAGGCCACCAACATGCCACCCACTATTATTACCCCTGCAAGGACTATGAGCAGCTTGCTCTTGTTTATCTCCCGAGGCCTCTCCGGCTCGAATGCCTCTGACTCAAATCCCATCTGCGATCAGCTCCGGAAGGTAATTGTGGAACGGGCCTTTTAGATATGGTGAATTCCTCACTGGTTGTCCTTTTCCTCCTCGAGAAGTCTGCTATCCTTCTTTTTCTCTCTGTACTGGCGGTCCTCCTCTTGGGC
>QMYR01000023.1 GCA_003662765.1 Candidatus Thorarchaeota archaeon | reverse complement strand
TCAGCAACCTCTCAATTGCTATGAGCGGCTCCCTGTCGTAACGAGTGCGGGGGAGGTCATACAGCTCTGTGAGATATGAGAGGTCTACCCTGCGATAAGGCATCGCCCGCCGGATGATTGGGACAAGCTTCCCAAGGACGCCGCCGAACTTGATGGCTGGGGAGAGGAGCACGATGCCAGTCATGTCAGGACGGCGAATGGCTAGGTCCAGAGTGATGAGACCCCCAAGCGACAACCCCGCGACAAACACATGTGATAGGCCCCAGCTCTTGACGTAGTCCAAGGCCTCGGAGGCCGAATTGTACCATGCCTCCTCATCGTTCAGAGCAAGATCCTCGGGTGTTGTACTATGACCCGCCAACGTGACCGAGAAAGACGCGATGTCATGATTTCTCAACATCTCGGCCAGACTGACCATGTCCTGAGGGTTTCCGCAAAAGCCGTGAACAAGCAAGAATCCGATTCGTGCTTCTTCCGGTCTGAGCTCGACACCACGCGGTAGATTCTCGCTCATGTACAATACCTCCCATGTTCGAAAAGAATCGTGGGTAGTGCGCCCGAAGACGCACTACATAGGTCTACCGCTTGAACTTGAACCCACCGGTCAACATTCCTAGGCGGATTCCTGCGGACAGCCACGTGATGAGGCTGAGAATCTCCAAGCCGACGACCAATGTGATGAGGAGTGTGATCACACCTGCTATCTCAATTGGCGACGGGAACCCGGAGAAGATGTACAATGTATACAATGCCACAAGTGCGCCAAACACCAGCCCGGCAGCAGCGGCTACTCGGATGAGGTTGCCCTCCAGCTCATGCCCCTGCTTCAGGATGCGGCTACCCAAGTTCAAGTTGAGTGACAGCACCAGCACGAAGGAGATTGTGTACAGCATGAACACAACAGACGCTGCAGTGAGGGCCTGATGAGTGATGTCCTTGGCTCCTGCAAACATCGTGACCATGAACGCGAACACCAGCGTGATGTTTCCGATGATTTTTGCAGTTTCGCTGGGCGCACCCGTGGAGTAGCCCACAACAGATACATTCCTGATGATGAGCGTCATGACGACGATGGTCATGATAGTGGGCGCCTGCACCTCAACTGGAATGTCAGGAAACAGGTGGACAGGGAACCATACATTGGCTGGCCACATTGCCGGTGGTCCGCGCCCGAACGAGCCCAACATGAAGGCAATGAAGGCTAGTGATGCCACGCCTGTCGCAATGACGGTCAGAAACGTCTGTGCGAACATCGTGTGGCCACGTATCTTGGTTTCAACCATCAGGAGTGCCTGTGTGATGATGATGATGATCCACGGAATCGTCACATAGCCGGCCATGGAGTAAGGCGTGACCATGAGGAACACGCTGGTGAATACCAGTGGGAGACCCACAATGACATCATTGGCTCCTGCGTATGCTGTTCCTACCAAGAACATGGCTGCGGCGGGCGCAATGCTGATGAACACGGCCAGTGTTTCGCCCATGCTTGCCATCAGAGTTGATGCGTAGGTAGTGGATATCACGCCAACAATGCCAAGAAACACTGTGAACCATTTGAGTCCGCCCTTGAGAATGTCCTCATGTATGGGAATGTCGCTGACATCCGATGAGCCAAGCCGTGGAGCGAGCATGAGCCAGAAGATTAGGCCTAGAATAAACGCTTGAACAACCCACGGAGGCGTGTAGAAGTCCATGGCTGTGACATAGATGTGATGGGGGTAAGTTTCATATGATGACCATGGCATCCATACCGGCACGCCGTGAAGCACCTGAATCGCGCCATCGAAGACAGCGGCACTACCGAGCAGAAACGTCAGGAATCCTGATATTCCGAAGGCGAATTTGGCGGTGTCAGTGCTCCTGGCAAATTCCCTGATGTGTTCTTTTGGCATCCACCAGAACATCATAGTGGCCACTTGGCCAATCATGAGAAGAGCGTATGCTCCGATGATGGCCGCGCCATAGAATGTGCTCGATGCTCCGGACAGCGCAAGAACTGGCCAGAAGAATCCGTTACAGAGCCCGGCCACAAGTCCCACGTACGACTTACTGGCGTCCGTATACATGACAACGGTCAACTGCCACAGCACGACGACAAGCCAACCAGCAAGGGCCATGTCCGATACGTAGGCACGGATGAGCACAATGACATTGGGGTCGATGGATGCTCCTCCGATGACTAGGTATGCTGCATAGAATATCACTATCGCTGCAATCCACATTATCGATGGATAGCCGGATTCAAGCAGGGATCCCAGCTTCTTTGACGCGCGTGCTTGAAGAAGCATACCCACAGCCAGCAGGCCGAGAAATGCTGCGGTTGTGTAGCAGCTCAATGGATAGTCTTGAAGATACTGAACCGCTTGGAATGGCAGCTCCAGAGCCGTGCCGGCAGGCAAAGAGTCTGGGAGAATGAATGTCACAACGCCCAAAAGGGCAGCAATCACTCCAAACAGACCACCTAGGCCAGCGATTCTGTCAACAGGTTCGTACCGCTCTCCTTGTGGCGTTGTTTGAGTGAATATAGACTTCAGGGTCGAAACCGTCTCCGCCATCTGTCAGTCCTCACATAGGATGGTCTCTGAACGACACGAGAGCAGCCTTCGCGGATTATATATGCGTATCGGACTGAGTGATTCTCACTGGTGTGCCATCAGACAAAGCCATTCCTGTCTTTCGACCACTAACCTGAAAAGTTGCCGCGCAGAGAGCCAGCGTTGGTGATGATAAGTGGCTGTGATGGAGGTCTACGTGAAAGGCAAGAAGATTAGCACAAATCGCTTTGTCCGAGACGTGCTTCATGACATTCTATTGGCATTCCTGAACAATCTTCATGATGTGACTGTGGACGATATCACTCGCGTAGAGATCTCATGAGGGTGCGAACGCGATTGGCTGGCATGTGTAGGAACGGCCGCATTGCGTGGGTGAATCTCACAGACGGCAAGGTGCGCGAGGAACACCTGAACCGCGACATTTACCGGAAGTTCATAGGCGGCAAGGGTCTTGGAGCGTATCTCCTGTACAAGCATCTTGCAGCGGGAGCTGACCCTCTTGGCCCCGAGAACATTCTCATCTTCCTGACAGGCCCCATGCAGGCTCTTAGGGGCCCCTCGACAGGCCGCTGGTCACTCGTCACAAAGTCGCCGCTCACCGGTCTCTTCCTAGATTCGCATTGCGGTGGGCCGCTCGGACGTGAGATAAAGAGAGCTGGATACGATGCCGTGTGTGTCAAGGGTCGTGCTCCGACCCCAAGTGTTCTCATTGTGACGGACGACTCTATCAGGATTGAGGACGCGTCCAAGTTGTGGGGCCTTGGAATCTACAATTCAACAAAAGAACTCCACTCCCGCTTTGGGAATGATGCTGCTGTATACACCATAGGGCCCGCAGGAGAGAGGGAGTCTCTCATTGCGATGGGCGCATGCGAGATTGCTCACCAGACAGGTCGCGGCGGTACCGGTGCTGTAGTTGGTTCAAAGAACCTGAAGGCGGTCGTGGCTCGGGGGTCAAAGGCGTTCGAACCTGCAGACCCTGAGGTCCTAAGAGCAGTCAACCGGGAGGTTGCGATGTCCTACAAGCAAAACACGACCGGCTTTAGAGACATCGGTACGGCCTTTCTCGTTGATGTGGCTAACGGGCTTGGTCAGTATCCTACTCGAAACTGGGCAGCTGGATACTTCGAGCTGCATGAGAATTTGGACATGTACAAAGTTCACGAGGAGAGATGGAGAGGCCGCCACTTCTCATGTCCGCACTGCATCATGCGTTGCACCCATGCATACGCGGTTTCCGACCCCGAAGACCCTAATCAAGAAGTCGAGTCTACAGTGGAGTACGAGACCTTGGGTCTAATGGGCGGCAACCTAGGAATCGATCGCCCTGAGGCGGTTCTCCAACTGAACTACCTGAGTGATGATCTCGGTCTTGATACTATCAGTGCCGGGAACGTCATCGGGCTCGTCATGGAAGCGCTGGAGAAGGGCATTGTGAGTGAAGAGCAACTGGGCTTTTCGCTCAGCTTTGGAGATGCCAGAGGGGCCTTGCGCCTGCTCAAGATGATTGCACTTAGAGAGGGCTTCGGGGACATTCTCGCGGACGGAGTGAAGCGCGCCGCAGAAAGGATTGGCAATGGGGCGGCTGAGCTAGCTGTCCATGTTAAGGGGTTGGAGTGTGCGGCCTGGGACCCGCGTGGTAGAAAGGGAATGGGCTTGTCTTATGCAACAGCGGATGTTGGTGCAAGCCATCTCCGCGGTTGGCCCGCGACTACCGATCCCCCTGATACCTCGGCACTGGATGTCGTAGAGTCTATGGTGCGGGCGAGAGATGAGAAGGTCCTCACGGACTCGCTTGTCCTCTGTCACTTCACGTATCACTTGCCCCTCACGCTCGAACAGAAGATTCGGCTGTTGAATGGTGCGAGTGGCGAAAGCTATACAGAGGAAGACATTTTCTTGTTTGCGAAACGGGTCGCTGTCCTTACACGCTCGTTCAACGTGAGGGAGGGTGTTTCGCGAAAGGATGATGAACTGCCGCCGAAGTTCTGGACGCCGCAGAGTCAGGGGCCACGGGAAGGACGCACAGCCTTTGTCAACCGTGAGGACTTCGAGGCCAGTCTTGACGTGTTCTACAGGCTCCGCGGTTGGGACCAAAATGGGGTGCCAACGAAGGAAACGATCGAAGAGGTGGGGTTGGGTAGTCTCATCAGACTGACGTAGACTATCTGAAGGGGCTGGTCCTCAACTCTCGGCGAAGACACACTTCGCGACAGAACTCCTCAAAACCGAGCTCTTCGAAGATTGAGATCACATCTCGTCTGTCTTCAGGAACCACGGTGTCGAGAGCTCTTAGCCCTCGCTCTTCCGCTAGGACAACGACCTCCTGGATCATCCTTAGACCGAGGTCCGTGCGCTCCAGTTCATCCTCAATCTCGAAGTGTTGGATTAGGCCAGTGAGACCAATCCTAGGGTCGTCGAAGATGTCCAGCTTTAGTGCAGCAACCACATCGTCCGCTGCGATCGCAATCACATACATGGTCTCTTTCACATCTCGCGATGCACCGAGTTTCCCGGTTCCACTGAGCGACTGAAAGTCAAGCCCCTCCCGGTTGTAGAACCGGTCGAGTGCGCGGCGATCTTGGGCGGTTGCAAGTCTGACTTCAATCTCCACTTTGGCTCATCTCACTGTGTCGTATGCCTGGAATGGTGCTCAGCAATGAAGACATTGATATGTAAAGATACGTATTGTCTTAAGTGGAGAATGAGGCCCCACGAAATGCGTACGATAAGGACTCAGCCGCACCACGCGCAGGACAGTCTTCTGCTACTGATACTTGTAATCTCACTCGTCCTGCTGATTAGCGCCCTAGTGCTCATCTACCTGCCTGAGATGTATCGATAGGGCATGCTCGCACTCAGAAGCGGCTTGCGTCACTGAATGACCTCGTAGAGTTCCATCATCTTCCTAGTGAACGGGCTGTCCGGATGTCTGAGCGTGACGACGTATCGGCTGCCCGCCTCGATTAGCAACGGCAACAACGGAATGATAGTGGCTACCTTTGCCTTGAACTTGGTTTCGACTTGCCGAATGATATCCGCGTCCTCGTAGATCTTGGGCTTTTTGTTGATGACGATGTGTATGTCGGGCACCTGAAGTTTGCGTGCGACACTAAGAGTGGCTGCGGTTCCCAAGAGGTCCTGTTCGTCAACTCTCGCAACAACGAAGAGAAAATCCGCTGTGGCCATCGAGAGTAGAGTCTCGCGGTCCAGACCGGGGTGAGTATCTATTATCAAATAGTCGAGCTTCTTCTCCTTGATTACATCATTGAAGCCATTCCGAAGGTCGCTGACCTCGTAGCCCTCTCGCAGAATTCGAGTGATGTCAGACGCACTCATCGACGAAGGTATCAGGTATAGCTTTCCCTTCTTAATACCCAGCTCGCGCGTGAGATCCAAACACGCATCGCCGATGTCGCACTCGCCCCTCAAGTAGTCATTGAGGGTGTGCTCAAGCCTCTGTCTGCCCTTGCCAAAAATGATGTGTATCCCTGGAGAGGCCATGTCCGTGTCCATCACCGCGACTCTCTTTCCATCAAGGGCGGCGACGGCCGCGAGATTGGCTGCTATATTTGACTTGCCTGTTCCGCCACGGAATGAGTGAATGCTGACAATGTCTCCGGCCATATCGTCTACCTCACCTTACTCCATTGGGTCTTCCACTGCACATGTGTTCCAAGCCGTCTGAGAACCTCTATTATCTTGGTGGCAGGGACATTGGTCAGGGCGGCTATCTCGCTGACCGACTTCGAACCGTCACAGTGTTCCCAGACTCTATTCAGAATGTCATAGTCCTTCTTAGGCATTCCTATGACTTCGAGATAAGCGATGAAACGTTCATCGCGTGTTGTGAGAACTGGATAGGCCCTGCTCACCCTCGCGAGACCACGTGAGATCAGTACGGCCAAGGCCTCTGAGGCATGTTCCATGTCTAGCCCAGTCGCCTGAAGAATATCACGAAGAAGGACTTCCTTGCGGAGATGCTCAAGAATCATCATGGCATTGTGCTGGGTGTCGCTCTCCACTCCGGCGAGGAGCGTTCTCGCGTGGTCAGCGTATTCAGTATCCGTCATGGTCGGCACCACGAGGTCTAGTTCGTGAAAGGCCACGACACCCTCCGTGGGAAACGGCTCAAGGCGGGGCACGCGGGAAATGTCGATACTGTTGATAGCCCTTACAAACTCCCTCGCTTTCTCCAATGCCTCTGCCGTGCTTGACCTTGAGTCGACAACAAAGACGCACGCTCTGTCTGAGCCCTTGTACACATTGAATGCCGTGCCGGGGTCAAGGCCTGTGTGGACGATTCTCAGAGGCTCCTCGGGGTCACAGGCCTGTTTCGTGATCGTGTCCAGCATGTCGAGAACAATCTCCATCTCGTAGGCTCTGAGAGTTGACACTATCACATGTCCCTCCAGCGTGAGTGCCGCTCCCCTCAGTATTCCGCTGTCCTCAGTTTCCGAGAGAAGAAGCTTGAGCCTGTTGACATGGTCCGAGTCGAGAAGTAGCGTCTTGTATCTCCGAGCTGGCCCTAGTATACCGTCGAACCTGTGAAGGAACGCTTCGATAGTGTCAGCGAACCCCTCGAACCTCGAACCCAGAGCGCCAACGCCGTCGCTATCAATGTCCCGGAGTTCCTCGTAGTATTGCCCCACAAACCGTTCGATGAGCTCTTGGAGGATGACTCGATATATCCTCGTGCTGTCCTCAGCAGAAACGAGGGCAATCATGTAGATGTCCCCCCTTTTCACCCAGACGAACTTGTCGGAGGCAAAAGAGATGACTCGGAGCTGTTGTTCTCCAGCCTCTTCCGTGAGAGAGCCAATTGCGGACAAGAAAGCCGCGACGATATCGTCCACCCTACGTTCTCCCGTTGCGCTGTAGTGGAATAGTGGTATCCCGGAGTTTCTAAGTACAATAATCTCCTTCACCAAGTGCCACACGCATCCTCCTTCGGCTCAACTATCAGTACGCTTTCAACGCTTATAGATTGACCTCTGGAAGCTCTTCGGCCTGCGTCGGAACAAGTTTCATATCGTTGAAGTCCGCTATGAAATGTGGCTGTAAGCTCTGGGCTCCAGAGGGTGGAGTGTCATGAACGACTCAAAGATGGATGAACTTGTCCGGCTCGTCGTGATGAACGCGCCGTGCCTTATCCTCATATTGGACGAAGACGGAAAAGTAGTATATGCCAACCCGGCTGTTTCCTCGACGCTTGGATACTCGTTGGACCGTGTGTTGGGCGCTCCATTCGAGGAGTTCCTCAGACCAAGGAGCAAAAGTGACTTCCAAGAGGCGGTGAGGAAGGTAGAGTCCACTGGTGGCTTGCAGCTAGTGTATCTCTCGGCACTCAAGCGAGATGGCAGCGTCTGCGATCTCGATGGCAACGTGTTTGGGTTGCGCGATGAGCACGAGAACATGTGGGTTTGCTGCTGTTTCTATGATGTCACTAAGGCGAAAAGAGCTATGACGATGATTAGGGACAGGGAGAGAAAGACATCCGAGCTACTCAAAACAGTCACACATGACCTCACTAGCATCCACCAGGAGATGACGAGCGCATTCGAGGTCTTGTTGGGCGAGGGAGAGCTTCGAGAGGACCTCTCGAACATGGTCGAGGATGCACTCGGCGAGGTCAGAAGAGGGTCTCGTCTTGTGTCGGCTGTGGCAAAGCTTGTGCGCATGGACCGGGAAGGCTTCGAAGCACGACCAATGGATCCTGCGAAGTGCTTCACGAATGCTCTGGAATCTGTAAGGCCCAAGTATCCGGATCGGGAGATCGTCCTCGAGGGAGAGTTCCCTCCCGGCTACGTTGTCAATGCGAACGAACTTCTCTGTGATGCGTTTGCCACTCTGATTGGGCTGATGGCGGAACTCGACGGATCAAGGACTGTTGTTGTGGACGTTAGTGTTACTGAGGATAGAGGTGCATCTATGCTAGAGATTGCTATCGAGGGGCACGGCCCCGGACTGAAAGACGAAGACAAGGAGTCTGTGTTCGATGACTACGAAAACCCGGTGAACCGCGTGATGGGATTGTCAATGACACTTGTCAAGCGTATAGTTGGTGCCCTAGGGGGCGATGTCCGGGCCGAAGACAGAGTCGCGGGTGACCATCGTCAAGGTGTGCGCTTTGTTATTCGTCTGCCCTACGTTGAGTCTCCGTGAAGGTGGAGGTAAGAACTGATGCCCCGTGTGATGATAGTTGACGACGACGAGTTCCTTCACAAAGTGATGTCTCGAATCTTGGCACTCGGTGGATATGAGGTCGTGGCTCATGCCTACAACGGGTTGGAAGCATACAAGATGTACGCGAAGCTAGAACCGCCCCCCGATGTTGTCCTCATGGACCACCGCATGCCCATAATGAACGGCACACAGGCGACTAGAGAGATTAGAAGAATCGATCCCTCAGCGCGGGTCTTGTTCGTCAGTGCAGATGAGTCCGCTGAGTCGGAGGCGTATCAGGCTGGTGCAGCGGGGTTCTTGGTAAAACCTCTGCGAAGCACTGAACTGTTCGACGCTCTGAAACGTGTCCTCGAAGAATAGGCCTGAGTGTGGTACTGTGTTACTCAGAACTGTGGGTTGATCGGGCTCTCATGGAGCGATAAGCGGCACAGTCATTAGAAACGTGCTGCCCTTACCAACCTCTGAACTCTCAAGTTTCAGGTCACCACCCAAGGCTCTCATTATCTCGCGACTCAAGTAGAGGCCCATGCCACCCCCACTAGTAGAAATGCCTTTCTCAAAGAGGTGCTTCTTGATTCTGTCGGGAATTCCGGGACCATTGTCTATGACTCTGACCAGAGCGGTGTCGTTCGTTCTCTCGATAGTGATGGTCACCTTGACCTCGCTCTTCGAATGGAAGACAGCATTGCCAATGAGGTTCTCGATCACCATGGGTAGCAGGGTGCTACCTATCACCTGCATTGGTGGAGATTGCTTGGGAATCTTGACTTCGATCTGCAGTGACTTGTACGTCTTGCGAGCCCTATTCACAGACTCCCGGACTATCTCTATGAGGTCAACGACCTTGTGATCGGAGGGTCTTCCGAATGCCCTCAGTACGTTTGCCATTCGGTTGCAGACCGTTTCGGAGGAGCTGAGCACTTCCTCAATCTCGTCCTGTCTTCCGGAATCAAGCAGAGCCCGCGCCAGCTCGATGTTTGCGAGAAGAATGGAAACGTCGTTTTTCAAGTCGTGACGAAGAATCGAGGCATACAGCTGGAGCTCCTTGTGCTGCTGTTGTCGCCGGCGCTCCTCAATCTTGCGCCCTGATATGTCACGAATAAGTGCAACAATCCTCATGTCAGTACCGTGTGACACACGGCCCGCAACCAACTCTGCGGGAAACACGTCGCCGTTTGCACGTTGCAGCCTTACCTCTATCATTACCCTGGCGTCTTCCATCTGCCGGCTGACGTTTCTGAATCTCTCTGTAAACACGGGCCGCCTGTCTTCTGGGACAATGAGTTTGCCTATCTCCATTCCGATGGCATCGGCCTCCGCTATGCCAAACATCCTCTCCGCAGCCCTGTTCCAGAATGTAACGACGGCATGGCTATCGACTATCACAATAGCATCGATTGACGCCGACGCGATGGCCCTCAACTTCTCCTGCTCTTGCTCAAGAGCCTTGCGTGCTCTTTTCTGCTCGGTGATGTCCAATATCACTGCCAGCGCAAAAGAAGGCTTGCCACCATCGGGTCCTTGCGGAACGGCACGTATCTGCAGATGTCTTATCTCACCCTCGGGTCGTCTTATGCGGATGTCGTACGTTGATGAGCGACCATGACTTCTCTCGCGTGTTTTTTTCCGGAGGAGGGGCCGGTCTTCCTCTAGAACATATCTCTCGAAGTTCGTACCTATTATTTCGTCGCGCTCGACTCCAAGGATCTCCGCCATCTTGGTGTTCGCCATGATTACGTTGTCTTCGAAGTCCGTGACCACAATACCTACAGGGAGTGCTTCCAGAAGAGAGTGATAGCGTTGTGCCAGCCTCTCAGACTCCTGTTTCATCCTGACCATCTCGGTCACGTCTTCGCCGACAACGACCAAGACCGTGAGATCAGGTTTCAGAGCGATGCGGGCTATTTTCCAGGAGATGTAGGCGAGGCCCTGCGGGGTTTCTACTGGAACAGCCTCCCCTCGCGTTGCCGGTTCAGAGTCCCACATGACCCTACGGAGAGCATCAAACAGCGGCGGGGCGCGTTCGTCCAGCCGGATAGCCTTGAGATCGGCTCCAATGATGGGTTCGCGGACACCCCCCAGCATGAAACTTCGAAAGGTCTCGTTCACCAAGAGGATCTGACCAGAGAGGCTCAGAACCATATATGGAATCCCAAGCCGGTCTAGCAATTCGCCATGTTCGAGGGTGGCCTGGGGGAGGCGCGGGCGTTCTCCCGAATGGTTCTGTTTGGACGACACGTAGAATGTCCCCGTTGGTCTGGTGCTGTGTCGCTAGCCACCGACACATCTGACTTAAAGCGATAGAACGCAATGGGGTTAATTAGAGTTGTGTCATGTAGACTGACCGGTTACTGTCTTGTCAAGCCTGCTATCTCCACCTTTTGCCACTCGACTTCGTTTCCCAGCTTCGTGAGGACCTCGTAGAGTCTCTCTGGTGCCACGTTGAGCCTCTCGGCAATCTCCTCGATTGACCTGTTTCCGTTGCAGAGGAGTCTTGCCCTTCTAAGGAGGCGGTAGTCACGTTCGGGGAGACCTATTATGTCAAGAAACGCATCGAATCGCTCGTCATCTTGCCGTACTCGTGGACACAGTCGACATAACCGAACAACACCCCATATCGCCAGAAACTCGATGACTTGAATCAGCGTTTCGACTTCTACTCCTAGGTCCTCGGCCAGCGCCTTGATTGTTGCTGAGTTGTCGATAGCTTCAAGTGCACGTCCGCCACCTGGGAACGTTCGATGAAACTCGTCGAGCAGATCTGACGACTGCCTGAAGAGCTCCAGTGCTCTTTGATTGACCTCTGGAACAACAAACGGCCCGAGGCTTGCCGTCACATGCAGCATGGCCTCATAGTAGCTCGCAGCCCTTTGCACCTCAGCTGTGAATTCTTCGAATACCTCTTTGATCACTAAGGGCGTGCCAAGCGTTTCCCTGTACCTTGTGAGGAACTTCCGACTTAGGTCTCGCAGCACCGCCCGTAGGATGTGGATGGGCGCACCGGCGTCGACCAGCAAGATGAACACGGTGTCCTTTTCTGCCTGCTCGTACAGAATCTCCGAACCCTTGAATGAGAGACTCTGGACCGATCGCTCACCGAATTCGGATGCGAAGCTTGTAATTGCGCTGAGAAACCCCGAGAGCAGATCATTCAACTGCTTGGTGCCAGTGAACGAGTAGTGAAACACAGGCACACCGCCTGAGGCAATTACCATGAACTCGCGAAGCTTGAGTCTCCCTGACACCTTGGGACCTCTCCACGCCAGTGGTCGGCAACCATTCAAATTTAAGGTATCTCGTGTGGCAACACGCGAAAGTCACATATTAGGCTCGCTCGTAGTGCGAAACGACTCGCCGCTGGCCTCAGTGGCCTAGACTTCACTTAGAAGGTGACAGAGCTGCTAGAATACAGAGAGTTTCCCGTTCAGAAGGCCGCAGCTATTGCTTGCTTTGGACCTGCTTTTGCCTTCCTTACTCTTGTGATTGTGCGACTTACGCGAGGTGAACTGTTTCGGGATGTGAGCGCAGGTGATCATCTCTTGTTGCTCGGCTTAGGTGCAGCTGCGGCAAGCTTGGGAATCATCGTTCTCGGGCTGGTCCTCCCTCGAGTCCGGAATCTGTACATGGTCATGGTTCTCTCAGCCATCGGGACACCTGCTCTGTCGCTGGTCCTTAGCTTCGTGGAAGTTCCCCCGGACTATGTTTGGACAGCCCATGTTGCATATGTTGGCTTCTGCTTTGTGTTCTTGACACTGACCCTCGGGTCCATGTCGATTCTGTTGAACGAGATCGTCGTGATAAGGTACAGAGCACGGATTGTCATGATTGCGATGCTTGTCATGCTTCTCCTTAGCTTCGTGTATGTGCTCTTGGGTACAATGAGTATTGATGTCATGTCCACTGAGTCGCCCATCGCGCAGACGGTGGCTATAGTTGGAGTATTGCTGGCGACCGTAGTGCGTCCATGGAGATGGGAACGCCATCCGCTCACAGTATCCGAGGATGTGCAACGGTTCTTTGTCCCGACCTTTTTTGTTCTGGCGTCCTTCATGTTGTGGTACTTCTCCACTCAGATGAACATCAGGAACATGTTCGCAATAGTCGGTGAAGAGTTCACGACGCTGGGTGAGTATTCGGGCCTATCGGTGTATGAGCCTCTGATGTTGGCTGCAGGAGCGGCTGTCGGCGGTCTACTGGCGGATGTGAAAGGCAGGAAAACGGCCTTTAATTCAGTAGTCCTTATGGTAGGTCTGTTGGCAATCTTTGGAACCACTATGTACGGTATCGAAACCCGCGAGGTATCTCCGGGAACTTATGAACCAGTTGTAGTGCTCAACGCAGTACCACTACTGTTGGCAGAAAGATTCGTCGAGGGCTTCATGCTCGTTCTCCTCGCTGTTCTGATTTGGCCCGAAGTGGGATCCCCGAAGACTCGAGCGCGCCGATTGGCGACAGTCTGGCTGTTCTTTGTGGGCTACATGGCTCTGTTTTGGGCTGCGGACTTGGGGGCCTTTGGGTGGAGTGTGCCGGAGGCTATCGGGCTGTACGGTAGAGAGTTCGCTATTCTTCTGTCGCTCATGGGCCTCTACCTCACGGCCAACGTACCTGAGATTCTTGACCGCGAGATTGAACTTGAGGAACTGGAACTCAACTTTGACGAGGAGCTAGTGGAAGACACTGTGGAGGCATTTGTCGGCGCTGACGACTTCGAGTCCATTCGGAGTCAGCTTCAGATAATGGAGGGCACAGTCGAAACGCCCGACGGTCCCCTTGATGTCATGAGCAAGGACTTCAACAAGGTGCTGCCCATGCGAAGCATCCCGGGCATCGGGGTGCGGATGGAAGAACGCCTCTTCAAGGCTGGCTATAAGAGCGCAGCGCAGCTAGCAGGAGAAACTCCTCAGCGCTTGGCTGCCAAAGTGGAAGGTCTGAGTGTCAAGCGGGCTCAGAGAATCCTCAGGGCTGCCCGGGAGAGGGTAAAAGATGTCTTCGAGAGGATGTCCCATCAATCGTCTTCGAGAAGTGACAAGTAGCGCTTGACGCTTCCATCAGCACGGTGAGAGGTCCGAAGAATCGCGTCATTAGACTTCTCGAGTTCCCTAATTTCGTCGGCGAGGAGTGCTGCCGCTCTCAGCATCTCATGAGCAGCACTAGCCAACAGCACGTACTTGTTCCTGTCCTTGGCCTTAAAACACGCTTCAGAAGAAACCTTGGCAAGTGCCTCGAGTATTTTGAGAGCAGCGATTGCTTTCGACGCTGCGTACGGGTTTGCGAAACCGGCCTCGGCTGCTGCTTCTTCTGAATGAAGTACAAGCCGCGGTAGACTCGGTGCGCATTTGTTCCGGATGTCTTCTATCACTCTGTCGATGACCTTCTGGAGCTTTCGAATCACCCCTGTCACGGAGAGAACTTTCAACAATTCGCCGTTGAAGAGCACCATCTCAGTGGGGTCGAGGAACTCTCTTCTTGCACCAATCATTGGATCTTGAGGGATGACAACGAATCCCAGGCCTTCCACTTGGACTGGCCTCTTCTTTCCCTGCTCGTCCTTCACCATGAAGGCCTTCTGCCCAGGCCCATCTGTGATCGCAATGGTCGGGATACTTGCTGAGAGAAGTGCGTTTCTCGCTTTGGTCGGGCCCGACAAGGTGGCGTTCGGGCTGACAAGCAGCACGAGGTCCGGTCCGTAGGCGAGAACAGTTCTTGTCACGTCCTCGCAAGATGTCGTGTCCATCTTCGACCCGCTTGAAAAGGCACGTATCTCAACGTCTTTTCGGTCGGCTCTCTCATCAATCATTATATCCAACAGAGGCAGGGTTCCGATGCAACCAAGCTTCACAACCGCAATCTTCACAGCACTTCCGGCCAAGGGTCATCTCCTCTCTGCTTGGGACAGCGCAAGCTCTCAGAAATCAATTATGGATACTTCAGGCCTTCTCGGCTCTCTCTTTCTTTCCGGCTGGGCTCAGCTCGAAGGCGAGGCCCGTGCCTGACAGTATGTCAAGACTGCTGAAGCGTTTGCCGCAAGACGCACACGTGAGAGTGATCAGCGGGTCGGGAGTGGCTGTGGAACATGAATTGCACAACATTTCGATTCCGAGCACCTTCAACTCTTGAACTGGGATTGCAGCCTTACAGTGCTGGCATGATATCTCCTCCATGTTGTCCACAATCACGCTCTGGGTGACCTGCCCGCAGTTGGGGCAGTGGAGCCTGTATATCTTGTACAGGTCTGTCGAGTTACAATTGGGGCATGCCAGCCCGGCAACGACCTCTGTGCTTGAGCATCTTGTGCATGTCAGCTTCCTCCCATGTGACTTGGCCACGAGTATACCCGCAGACTCAAGATCCCTGAGTGTTCGGGCAACCTCTTCGTCATCACCCGACAGGTACTGAGAGGCGATAGGATACCTGTCAGTCTGCCGTAGGACATGAACAGGCTCTATTGACTCTATGCGGCCGTCCATCATGTCATTGACCAGACGACGTACGTCATCTCGCGCAAGAATTTCATCCTTTGACGACTCGCTCAGGAGAGCATTGAGACGGTCGAACGCCCTTGAGAGCTCACTCTCCCAGTGGCTCGAGTTAAGATTCATCTCCTCGACAAGGCGCAGGAGGTTGCGCTCCACGACTTGCGGATCCTCATTCTCGTTGAGGAGGACGGCGATACAGTTTGGTGGGATGAGTATAGAAACAACCAAGCCTCTCCCAAGGTTAGTGTAGCCTATCTTGGCCTCCTGATTGATACCGTGACCCATGAAGATTCTTAGCGCCTCTTCTACGGACAGGGAGGCCCCTTCAGGGCATGACCGGCCGACCATTGGTCCTAGGTGGTCGTCCCACCAGATCGCATGCATTTCCCTCGGCATAACGAGTCACTGGTCCGCTTGGTATTGTACGCCTCTCACTGGCACCTTAATACGTTATCTGGGATGGTGACTCTTTTCGGGCCTACGAAGAGGCGTGATGCCGTGACGGACGCAGATGCATTTTGCTCATTGCCACGGCCAGCAGGACAAGCAGACATGCGGTTATTGATGACGACAGAAAGTAAAGAAACCGCAGACTACCCGTGATGGTCCAGATGAGAGATCCAACGTACGAGGCCACCAAGCCTGTGGAGACCATCATGAGCCGGTAGATGCTGAGAGCATTTCCCTTTCTGTGGCTTGGGACACCGTCCGTCACAAGGGAACTCTCCGCACTCACCCAGACGACCTGAGGCGCAGCCCACGCCGCTATGAGCACGAACATGAGCGACGTTCCGGACCCAATGCTGAAGAGTGCCATTAGCACCGCATTCCCAGAGAGCGCTGCAAAGAGGAAGAGCCGCCGGCTCCGATCAGCAAGCCCGGACATGACATACGAGAGCAGCACGCACATGGCAGAATAGAGGCTCCATGCAGCAGCATAGATGTGAATGTCCATGTTCCACTCCCCCACTGACAGGTTGCCGAAATATGGTGCGGCCATCTTGAATGCGAAGTAAATCCCAGCCATGCCCCCGGCCATCAACCAGAACGTCGGCCCAAACTCTCTCAATGCCGCCCTGGATGATTGACGAGCCTCCGTGCGCAGGCCAGAGGCTAGGGACTCCCGAACTGCCACTTGGGCTAGGGCGAGCGTCAGGGCCGCAATCGCTGCCCCAAGAAGGTAGAGGTCTTCGTGGCTGAAACCCTGCGCAAGCAGCCAGCCCCCGGCCAATGGACCGATGCTCTCTGACACGTAGCTCGGTACGAGCATCATTGCGAACTTCTTCACAGGGTCGGTGTTAGATGTGGCCGCAATCTCGTCAGCAGGGATTGCCCGTGACATGACAATCATCATGCCACGTCCCAGCATGAAGACACCGTAAGCTGCTGGAAGAAGTGGCCAAAATGGCAAAAGGTAGAGTGAGACCAACCCTATTATCATCGGTACAAGAGCTAGAATGATCGTCCTCTTTCTTCCCAAGATGTCTGAAAGGGCCCCACAAAAAGAGTACGCAATCAGAAGAGCAAGAGTGCCGGTACTTACCGTTAGGCCTATCTGCCAAGGCTCGATGATAGACTCCAAATGGATTGAGAACTGCCAGAACCAGAGACTCATTGCCAATTGGGCCGATCCGAGCACGAGTGCGTACCGCCACAGTTGGTGGCTCAATCCCATCGTGATCTGCAGTGTTGGACGGTTCTCAGGGGCTGACAGGACAGAGCCCGTCAACTTCTGATACCCTCCTGATTCATCTACCCCGTTGCTGAGGATTTAAGCAATTGTGCGACGAATCGCATTTCGGTGGTTGGGGCTCGGTGCAAGTGCGACCGAAGAGTATAAAACCCAACCTCCGGGTTCGGGCTGGCAGTCAACGAGGCTTAGGGAAGTCTGCTCTATGACTGGTCTTCAAACGCGGAGAATGGCCTTCACACTCATTGTCACGTGCCTAATGCTGTCACCGCTCGCATTGATACTGGTTGACACATCGACTCCTAGGATTGTCAACGTACCGCATGTGACAGCTGAACTCACAATCAACCACCCACCTGACATGACTTTCGAGAATGGCACCCGCGGGAAGAAGATAGTCTGGAATGCCACTGACCCTGAGCCCAAGAACTTCACAGTCACTCGAAACGGTCAGGTCTACGACTCCGGTGACTGGAACGGCACGCCAATCGTTGTTGATTTGGACCATCTCTACGCGGAGAATCTCACTTACAGCCTGCCTGTATCATTCACCTTTGTCTGCACAGTGTTCAACATGCAGAACGAGTCCGTATCCGATGAGGTAGTTGTGACCGTCATTGCTGACGAGTCCCCGCCGATCATCCAGCAACCTGAGAACATCACTTACGAAGAGGGGAGCTTTGGACACTACATACGTTGGAACATAACCGAGGCCAATCCTGACTCCTACAACGTGACACGAGAGTCGAACGACCCAACTTGCAACTTCACTGTTATCGAGGGCGGCAAATGGGATGGGAGCAACATCACAATCAACGTTGACGGCCTCAATGCGACCTATTGGTATCTGTACACGCTGTTCGTCAATGACACCTTTGGTCGGAACGCTACAAGCGCGGTCAACGTGACTGTTGTAGAAGACCTCACGCCCCCGCAGGTCGACTCTCCTGCTGACGTTGCATACGAGTTCGGCTCGAAGGGTCACAAGATCTCTTGGAAGGTCTACGACAGCAATCCCAAGAACTATACGATTGTGGTGACATACTCGTACATCAACAAGACTTACGGTAACGTCACCGAGTCGTCCGTGCCGCTCCAAAACATAACACAGTCAGACTGGAAACTTACCAACCCTGAGGGCGACACAATAACTGTTGTGATAGACAATCTGTACTTGGGTAACTACACCTACAACATCACCCTCTTTGATGACTACGGGCGGCACTCAAGTGATGCGCTCAACGTGACCGTTTACGAAGACCTACGTCCCCCGATTGTCAATGCCACCCCGGACTTCACCTACGAAGAGGGCTACTCCGGCTATCTTGTGAACTGGACGGTGGAGGAGAGCAATCCGAAGTACTTTGAGCTGAGTCGGGACGGAGTTGGTATTGAGAACGGCACATGGCACGACCGCGACCACTTTGAGTTGAATGCTGACGGCCTTTCAGTGGGTACTCACATCTTCAACCTCACACTGGTCGACTTCTTCAACCAGACCACAAAGTCAATCGTCAGTGTCACCGTGACTCCGGATGCCCACCTGCCCACGGTATCGCAGGTCGCTGCACTACAGGCATTCCACTCTGCGACGGAGAACAACCTGTCCGTGCAGGCCTATGTGTGGGATCTCAACGGAATCTCGAGTGTGAAGGTGGAGTGGTACGTGGGAGAGGAGGCTCCCAGTTCGGCGAACATGACCCCGGTTTCAGAGGGTCTGTACATGGGGGACTTGGGTGCCTTCGGTGTGGGCACGACTGTCTACTATAGGGTCGTCGCAACCGACAACTCGTCGGTTCACAACGTCCACACAACTGAGTGGACTCCGGTGGTGATCACTGCAATGAGCAGGGAACCGACACCCATGTTGCTGTGGGTGCCTATTCTAATCGTCGGGGTTCTCTCGTTAGTAGTTATCATGTCGCTTTACTTCAGAACCCGTACGAGGTGACTCCCTTAGGCCCTCAGCATTGCAGGAGCTCGAGCACCCGTTTCGGTACAGCGTCCCTGTTCGAGAGATTCATCTCAAGCAGAACAACGTCTGGCCGAGACCTAACTTGCTCGAGAAAAGGCATGCGTTTTTGCTGTATGGTGCCCACGACGCGGCCCGTGTCAAGGCAACGAAGTACCTCGTCAGCGAACTTGGAAGAGTAGAGTTCCATCCTGGCAATCTCGTCGATGACTATGATTCGGCCAGAACGTCGGGCTCGCTCCATCGCTGGAACGGCCACGCTGTCAATGTCGCTCACATTCACTCTGTACTTGCCAACCCGGGGTCCTGTTCTTAGCGCAACGTGAGCGAGGATTCCCTTCTCGCCTTCGAGAGTGGTCACTCTGAAACCCACTCTCCGCCCCTGTTCTCTTATCTCCTCCGACCAGAAGCCCCCGCACATCCCCGAACCGAGGTCCTGTACTATCCGCAAGATTGCGGTGGTCTTGCCCACCCGAGGAGGACCTGTAAGAAGGATGTTCATGCTTCGGCGACCGCTACTTGCCATGGGGTTCAAGTCTGTACCAGCCAAGCGCTTTGAACCTTGCTATCTTTTCTACAGTTCGGAGGGATTTCGCATCGAGCTCTTCGGCCTCAATGAGCCCCGCCTCGATAGCCGTCTTGAAGGCCCTCTCACCCCTCTCAGTCCGAACTAGTACCGTCGTCCATTCATCACTTGTTCCGATGTTGCCGCAGGATATGTCTGCATTCTTGGCAGTCAGGTCTTGACAGTAGGAACAAGAGGACACGGCAGCACTGTTGAGGTCAGCGACGGGCCACTCAGAAACATTGCTTCCGACAGAGACTCGAAACTTTCCTCCAGAGATCTCCATCTTGTCGACATCGGATATCTCAATCCCTCTCTCCTTGAGGAATCCTGCAAGCTTGTCGTACTCAAACGCCTCCATGCAGAAGAGACCTATCTTGAACACATCGGCGGCCGGCTCGTGTCTGAAGAAGCCGGCTGGATGATCCTGAAGTTTCGTGA
>QMYR01000022.1 GCA_003662765.1 Candidatus Thorarchaeota archaeon | reverse complement strand
CGCTGGCAAGGCATCAGACAGTAGGCTCGGTTCGCTTCTCGAAGAGTCCGTATCCGATCTTGTCAGGTTACCGAAACACGAGTTGTATGTGCTGGCGATTGATGGAGTTTCTCAAGACGGGGTTGTCACACAACTGCAAGAGAGTGGTGGAACGATTCTCTCTGTGGGGCAACCCCATACGATGCACCGAGCACTTTTCTATCTCAGAATCACTTCCTTGACAATCTTAGGTCTGTTGTTTCTCTTGGGTCTGATCCTTTCACGATTGGTGTGGGGCTGGCTTTTCGGTTATCCATCCTCCCAGTTCTGGTTGGCCTTCCTGTCCAGTTTGTTTGTGCTCCTGATGGCAACACGATTGCTTCGTGAGAATATGTGGTTGTGGTTGGAAGAGCGACTTCTGAAGAGATCACCTCCTTGGGAGGAAGCCGCACTCTTGGATTCCAAGAGTGACTGAAGCAGATGGGCTCTGGTAGATCTCACCGGCAATGATCGTACAATGTTGGGGCGGAAACAACGCAGGCATATCATCGCGTGGTGAACGCGCGAATTGACGAAGACCAATGCGCCTAGTTCTTCTCCTCCAAGTATCGCCGTCCATCGGACCTTCTCTGGTGTTCGCAGGGACCGTGTCCTCGGGGTGGCTGGCAATCCGGTGGACTACAATGGACTTGCTCCCGCACTGCTATGCGTCCTCTCATCCTACGCGAACCAAGTCGAATATCTCGTACAGTTGCATGACCCAGTCATTTTGAGTGTTTATGTGATTTCGGCTCTGTGTGAAAAACCCGAGATCGCGACGACATTCTGTAGGTGGATGGGGGTCGTAGCAGCAAGAAGAAACACGGACGTACATGTGTCCGACCGAAACAGTCACACGCATTGATTTCTCACACAGGGCTTCTGATTTCTACATGTCCCTGTCAATCAAGAACTACGACTCGCTATTGTGGCAGCGGTTCTCGAAAGATTCCGTGACGGAGCAGGGGGTCCATGATCTGGTACTGATTGTTGGTGTGTCCAATGATGCTCATCTTAGTCAGCCGTTTCAATACCTCATTAATGACGTAACTCGGAAGTTGTCTTCCCTCATGTGCTTCAAGTACTCGCTTCAACTGCGACCAGCTGGCCGTGCCGACATTAGCCAAGTAATTGAGGATAACTCCATAGCGCTTGGAATGAGCAACGAGCCTCGTAATCTCGTCTCTAGCTTGGCGGCCAGCTAGGTCCATGGTTTCGTCAACCACCACCTGATTCGCCCGTCCACAATCTCTGCAGTGCGCACCGAACTCTGTCAGCCAACCAACAATACCGTCGAGCTTGTCAACGGCATATGTCAGTGTATCTTCTGAAACCTGAATCCCAACCTGCTCGAAACCTTTCCGTAAGAACTCATTGGCCTCGTCAGACGTGAATCTGCGCATTCTGATTTCGGTGTGGTGTCTTCCGTACAAGACCGATCCTGGAGAGTCGAGCTTCAAGAAGTCATAGAGGAGCCCAACCTCTGAGCCTGTGACTACTACGGCTATGTGCTGAAGATTGTCCATGATGTATGCTAGAATACGTATGACGTTCCTATCGCCACGAATGTGTTGGAACTCATCAAATGCAACAATGAACCTTGAGTTCTGCTTTCCAGTCCAAGCATCAATTCTCTCAAATAGGTCGACGAGGTCAAGTTGGTCTTTTTCCCACGCGAGGGAGATCTCGGCACCAAGTACCTTCACGCCTCTTACTTTTTCGAGGGCCCTTTGAATCCTAGACTTCCATTTCCCCTGAACGGAATTGAATGCCTTCTGCAGTTTCTGGATTATCTGCTTTCGCGATGGATTGACGGGCAGTCCCCGTAAATCGACCCTGATATGAGGAGCCCCAGACTCCGCCAATGCTACATTGAGAAAAGAGGTCTTGCCAGTCCTTCTAAGTCCGGTGATAATTATGAGTGGTGTATACTGCAATACCCTCTGGAACTGCCGTAATTCATCTTCTCTGCCGAATAAGTCCTCTCGCCTTGTTTTTGGGACTGGATCAAAGTACAAGAAGGGGTACCCCTTCTTAGAAGGGAGCCCCCCTCTAAATATCTATTGTGCTTGCTCGTGTGAGCAGGAAACAGTAGGGTCGTCGCTGGCGGGCTTTTCGCACCACATCTGCTCACAGTCTTGCTAGAAACATCCCCCAACATGTTGAGAACTGATGGATTCATGACCTCATATCAGCCCTTCTATTCTCTTTTCAATCAGATACTAGCGGTTGTGGTAGTTGTTTCCAACAGACCACGTTTAAATAGACACCATGGGCTTGCGCTGTAAGTAACCGAACTGCTATTTAATCTGCAGCAGGCTGGATGAAAAAATGCATGTACTGAAGATGGACGTAAAGTATCTTGACGAGTTCTTGGCCAGCCTTGGAGAGTTCGGAACACTATACGGACCGACTCGCCGAGATGGTGTTCTGACCTACGAGAGGCTGGATAACATCAAGGAACTGGAGATCACGACCGAACGACCGTTGATTCCCGTCAAGAAACTGTTCCACCCCAAGAGATTTGACATGTTTACCTACGACGAGAACGGCTTTACGCCTAATTGCTCGCTCTTCGAGAAGCGAGTATTGATAGGGGTACATCCCTGTGACATTCATAGTCTCCTCAAACTGGACCGTCTGTATCTGGCAGACCCCGCCGATCCATACTATAAGGGGCTTAGAGAGTGTACAGCAATAGTTGGTTTCTCGTGTCTTCCCGATGAGAACTGCCTGTGCAAGTCGACAGGCACAGATATCATTGAGCAGGGCTTTGACCTCTTCTTTGTCAAGCTCAACGGGTTCTACCTAGTATGGGTTGGTTCGAGCCTAGGTCATGATATGGTCCTTGAGAAGGAGGAGTTCTTCGACTCCGATGTCACACCTCGCGACATTCAGGAGTACATTGATTGGCGAGAAATGCGTGATGGCATGTTCCAGAAGTCCTTCGACTTCAAGAATATGCCTGATGTCATCGAGCTTAGCTATAACAGTGCGGACTGGGAATACTTCGGGGAAAAATGTCTGTCCTGCGGTCAGTGTTCCATGGTCTGTCCAACATGCAGCTGCTTTCATGTTCATGACATTCCAGACATCGGCAGCGAAAATACAGGCCGACGCGAGCGGATGTGGGACAGCTGTATGTTTGTTGACTTCAGTCTTGTTGCTGGCGGGCACAATTTTCGGAAGCAGCGCGCAGATCGCCTAAAGCTGTGGTACACACACAAGCTGAAGACACTAGGCCGTGAATATGGAAACCCCGGTTGTGTGGGTTGTGGGCGCTGTCTGACTAACTGCCCGGTGGACATCAATGTACTGACAGTATCTGAGGCACTTCTATCAGAGGGGGTTCCTAAGTAATGACCTGTGAGTGTGAGAGAGAGAATCCATACTTGCCTGAACCTGCAAGAATCGTGCGTCACTATGACCTTGTGAAAGACCACAGATTCTACCAGATTCGTCATATCGACATGCAGCGGGCCATGACATTCACCTACGAGCCGGGCCAGTTCATCATGCTGTCAATCCCTGGCATAGGTGAGGCGCCCTTCTCCATCTCCTCGACTCCCAGCCGACCTGGCATCTTAGAGATGGGGATTCGGCGAGTCGGCAGTCTTACTGAGGCATTGTTCAAGCTGAAAGACAATGATACCATCTATATCCGTGGGCCATACGGAAACGGCTTCAAGATTGAACAGATGAGAGGCAAGGACATCATCATTGTGGCTGGTGGTCTGGGGGTCATCCCGCTCCGATCGATTCTGTACTACGTTCTTGACAACCGTGATCAGTTTGGAGACCTCTATTTCCTGTATGGCACGAGGACGCCCTCAGACAAGCTCTTCCGGCAGGAGTTCCTGCAGCTCAAGCAGAGAGACGACATAGAATGCCTCTTCACAGTTGATGACACGGCGGGAGAGGAGTGGACAGAGCATGTCGGAGTTGTGACGGAGCTCTTCAAAGAGCTGCCGCCGCTGGACCCGCATAACGTCAATGCTGTCATCTGTGGCCCGCCTGTCATGTACAAGTATGTCATCGAGGAACTGTTGAAGATGAAGGTTCCCAAGAACCAGATTCAGATGACACTTGAGCGGAGAATGAAATGTGGAGTGGGGAAGTGCGGCCACTGTGCATTGGACCATCTGTACACATGCATCCACGGCCCGGTCTTCACCTATTGGGACACCCTGCAGTTCAGGGAGCTGATTTGAGGAGGTAGCACACATGAAGCAAAAGAAAGCGCAGAAACCAAAGCCCCGTGTCGGCATCTATGGCCTCACAGGTTGTGCTGGTGACCAGCTGGTGCTGGTTCATACCGAGGATCACTTGCTGGACCTGTTTGGCGCTGCTGACATCAGATCATTTGTGATGGCCTCCAGCAATCCTGAGGAGGGTGAGCTTGATGTGGCTCTTGTGGAGGGCAGCGTAAGTACCGAAGAGGAGCGCGAGCACCTCAAGGACATTCGGAAACGGGCAAAGATTCTCGTTGCTATTGGCAACTGTGCAGTTGTCGGTGGTGTACAGGCGATGTACGCCGGTGACGGCTCCTTCGAGCAGCGTCTGAAGAAGGTGTACGGTGACATTGAGTTCGTCACACCGCCGATTGAGGCTCTTCCTGTTGACATGGTTGTTGATGTTGACTACTATCTTCCAGGTTGTCCGGTAAGTCAGTCACAAGTCATTGCTCTGCTTGGGCGACTTCTTCATGGATTCTCACCAGAGGCATTTCCACACCCGGTGTGCCATGAGTGCAAGCTGAACGAGAATGTGTGCTTACTGGTTCAGAAGAAGTTCTGTCTGGGGCCTGTCACAATGGCCGGATGTGGGGCAGTCTGCCCTAGCCACGGTCTGCCCTGCGTTGGATGCTGGGGCCCCAACGAGGATGGCAACTTCAAACAGATCTTCGAGCTCTTGCGGAGCTTTGGAATGAGTCTGGATGACATCACGCGTCGTGTCAGGAACTTCGGCGGGCGCAAGATAATCGAGCACATCAAGGAGCAGGTCAAGGAGGTACAGGAATGAGCAAGCTCACAGAGATTAGGGTGGAACCACTGGCTCGTGTTGAGGGCAATGGTGGGATTCTGGTCACGATTGAGAAAGACAAGGTCACAGACGTTCAGGTCAGAATTCTGGAGGGTCCTAGACTCTTCGAAACTCTTGTTGTCGGTAAGACCCCTGAGGAGGACCTGAACATCGTGCCGCGAATCTGCGCCATCTGTAATCTATCGCACAAGTATGCTGCTCTCAGAGCATTAGAGAAGGCAGTGGGAGTTCAGATTCCTCAGGTGACACAAGAGTACAGACAGCTTATGCACCATGGAGAGATGATCGAGAGTCACAGTCTCCATCTGTACTTCCTTGCGTTGCCAGACTTCTTTGGCTATGACAATGCCGTGCAGATGGCTGGTGAGTTCGGAGAGGTTGTGACGAATGCCCTCAAGCTAAAGAAGTTTGGAAATAGAGTCATGCGGATGATGGGCGGCCGAATGATTCACGGTGAGAATCCGGTCCTTGGTGGCTTTGGCCGCCTTCCAGACCGAAACACCCTCCTTGATGTCCGCAGAGAGGCTGAAGAGCTATTACCCTTTGTGGTCAGGACAATTGACATCATGGCCGACCTTGAGATTCCTGACCACATGGAACGTGAAACTCAGTTTCTCTGTTGCAAGCCCCCACACAATGGCTATGACTACTACGGCGATGTTCTGATGATCTCGGATGGAAGTGAGCATCCGATTGAGGAGTACCAGTCAGTGATTCATGAACACGTTGTGAGTCACAGCTTTGCCAAGCGAAGCCGGTACAATGAAGAGCCATTCACTGTGGGTGCAATCGCGCGAGTTCTTCTTCTGGGAGACCGTCTTGAGGGTCGGGCAAGAGAGGCATATGACAAGCTTGTGAATGAACGCTGGCATCGCAATCCACTGTACAACAATCATGCACAGGCAATCGAGATGCTCTTCTCGCTTGAGGATATGATTCGAACCATTGATCGCATTTTGGAGATGGAACCTCAAGACATTGCCAAGCCCACAAGACAGAGTGGCACAGGCACGGGTGGTGTGGAGGCTCCGCGTGGTACACTCATTCATCACTACAAGATTGAGAACGGTGTCACGGTGGAGGCTGATATCATCACTCCCACAGCAATGTTCCTTGATGATGTTGAGGCGTTCATCTGGAAGGGGAGCGAAACACTCCTCGCACGGAATGACCTCGACGATATCGAGCTGAATCTTGAGATGATTGCACGGGCCTTTGATCCCTGCATTAGCTGTAGTGCCCATCTTGTTACTGTCGTGTTCAAGTAGGCCGGACCAGCGCGATGCAGTGACGCTTGAGGCGTCCTGCATCCTCCCACTCTTTCTAATTCTGAAACACCTGTGTTCCTAACGGTGGTGTCTACTCTCACTCTTATACGCGGCCGCACAGTGGACACAACAGAACGCCATCATGCGCCCATCAATCTCCTCATGATAGCCGCCCTCGTAGATCCTGATCATGATCAACGAATCATCGAGGATTCGGGCCATTCTGCGACAATCAGTCCGGTGACACGCCACAGATGTTTCAGATGAATCTCGTTAACAGTACAGCACTCTCTTGGAGCGCATCAAGACTCTTGAGTTCGAGTATCACAGTCCCATCGAACTCAGAGATTCGTTTCAGGATGCTGTCGAGAGGCAACGTACCCTCACCTAGAGGAAGATGTTCATCAGCCGTCCCACGATTGTCATGAAGGTGAATCTCGCCAATCGTGTCCCACAGAATGTCGAGATACTCCACTGGACTTCGACCCGTTGTATTGGCATGACCAAGATCCAATACCGAGAACGCACCTAGGTCCTTGAGTGCGCTGACCCACTCCAATTGCTCTTCTGGATACAGTATGAGCTCTCTGTCACTTGCACGTTGCTTGTTCTCAATTCCGAGCCTCACGCCAAAATCGCTGGCGAATGTTGCCAGTTCGAACAGGCTCGCAGCCATTCGCTCTCTCGCCAACTCTACTCGGGCGACCTGATCCTCGGGGCACTTGCCAGTGTGAACAACAAGCGCATCGACATCCATCTGTCGTGCTACTTCTATGCAGTGTTTCAGAATATCCACTGACGCCCTTCGGATTGGCTCCTTGAGGCTTGCGATATTGATGTCGTGGTACGGCGCATGAAGAGTCAGTCTGAGGCCATGTGATCTGACGACATCTAGCACGTCCTTTGCCTGTCCGTTGGCCAAGCTCTCACTTGAGTACGGATCTTCCATCTGGAGTTCAATCGCCTGCAGACCTGCCTCGACGCAGGCGCCTGCGAATCTCTCTAGGTGAATCGGGCACCCTGAGTAGTAGGACCCACCGATTATTATCGTGTTCTACCTCCTTGCCGAGTCGACTCGCATGATCTCTCTCAATCGGAAGAGTACTGTCATGTTGCCAGAAACCGCGATCACGACTAGGGCGAGGAGAGGACAGGCCACGAGCGAACATATGAACACTACGAACAGTCTCACATCTCGGCTTGCTCCTAGGAATCTCACACTGTCCGATACGAAGAGATTGGCATGCTCAAGCCTTGCTCTTGAGTAACTGACCATGAGTGAACCGCTAAGAGCAAGGATGTAGACGCAGAAGAGGACAACAGAGTCAATCGGAACGGTCAGTAGTGCAAAGGGCAAGATGCTCACCGCACTACTCTCCTGCCAGACTGCCATGAAGAGCCCCGTCAAGATTGCGATGTCCGCATATCTATCCAGTATAGCATCAAGCACACCACCAGACTTAGTGGCAGCGTGTCTTATTCTTGCCAAGTCCCCATCGACTCCATCCACAATACTGCTCAGCTGCACCATGATTCCCGCCATGGCCACATGGGGGGCGACACTCAGTACGCCCAAGATGAGATAATGCCGTGGCAGAATATTACCTCCGAATGCATACAGCATGGCTGCAAGCACAGCCAGCCCCAGTGATATCCAAGAAACCATGTTGGGAGTCACAAATCCCACGTTTCTAACAGCCCAGGCCATTGGTCGTGATAGTCGCCGATTCAGATGTCTTGAGATCACACCATCGACCTTTGGTGTCATCTTCGTCCGCATCTCAGTCACAGCAATCCCTCCCTCTGCATCTCACTCAGTCCGAACGGTGTGGCATGCGCCTCCACGAGCTCCATGTCTGGCGAAACTCCGAACGTTTCGCACAGGTCCGCTCGCGCCAAGACGGTCTGCTCCGCCAATCGCAGATCGTCTGGGGTGTCGATGTCCATCCAGAATTCTCCTCCCGAGTCCACTGACATGACCCGCATGTTCAGCTCGATCATTCTTCGCACTGCATCTGAGATTGAGCACGTACCGTTCTCCACGAGAATATCCGAAACAATCTCGCAAAACGCGTGAGAAACAGAGAAGACTCCCGTGTCTATGCAGTTCCATGGGCTGATCATCTTGCCAATGGAGAGTATCGCTCCGTCAGGGGCTGCCCATACACGTGTTGCCTCATCGATGTCCAGAGCTCCCACCAGCTCACGGTCCACGACGAGTGATAGGTCATTCTTTGCCAGCCGACTTAGCATTGCCCTCTTGTAAATCTCGGGCGAAGCAAGGTGATCCGCCATCACCATGACGACCTGTGATGTACTAGCGGTTTCCACCCCATACTGTGCGGACACTCCGTTGCCCAGCCTGTAGTGTGGATTGAATACAGTGTCGATGTCTACTGTTGAGTCAAACTCAGTTAACCACTGATGAATTAGTCTCTCCTGATTTCCAGTGACAACGATGATATGTTTCATGCCAGCACGTTCAAGTCCGGTAATTGCCCACTCCAGAAGGGGGCGGTCGAGCAGTGGTATGAGTGGTTTAGGCAGGTCGTGTACCAACAACCTCATGCGGGTGCCTAGTCCCGCAGCTAGAATAACTGCGTCTCTTCTCTCTGTTTCCGTCATCGCATCTGACACCTCCTCCTTAAGGTCTTGGGCGACCTCTCTAAGGTAAGGCGTGCGAACGAAGACGGGCAGGTCCTGACCATGGGCCCTGCTCTTGTCACAATCTCAGTTCAAATTGACCCCCTGTCACTGGTATGCTCTTGTC
Organism: Candidatus Thorarchaeota archaeon; assembly: GCA_003662765.1. Taxonomy (GTDB): domain Archaea; phylum Asgardarchaeota; class Thorarchaeia; order Thorarchaeales; family Thorarchaeaceae; genus B65-G9. The sequence continues at coordinate 11,283 of QMYR01000022.1, read as the reverse complement.
ACTCCACAGTGTCAAACCATGAGATTACTGGACCACCTACAAACACAATAAGTCCAGCACGTTCATAGTTGGGGTTCAGTTTCTCGGTTCCCACGTGTCACTTGTCACTGTATGATTGTCATCATCGGATATAAGATTTGGGCAAGAAGTAAAGTCATCACGAACTATGGCCACATCTACATGTCGTGTGCAGAATCTTTCGCAGAGCCACATGGAACACTCTGTGTACCCCCTCTTCCCCGCGCGACTCTTCTACCTCTATCCAACCATGGCATGAGGTGATTACCGCATGAGCAAGCGACAAATCGAGGCCAATGCCCGGAGCAATCACCCCATGGTATCTCAAGAGCATAGACCTCTCTACAACACCGGATCTCTCCCCGTCTTCACGCCCGATGTAGATGTGCACGGTCCATCTGTCCTCCTTTGTGAGAACCCGGAGGTGAGTGGAACTGTTGCGACTGCCCACCATGAATCGCATGAGCCTGAACAACACATCGGGTAGCTGGTCGCTTGCCTCTACAATCACATCTGGTCGATGTCCGGTCTTGAGATCGACGGTGACGTTGGGGATGGTAGCAGTCAGCATATCGACTGCCTGCTCTATCATGGCAGACATGTCGTGTGCCTCACATGCCAGTTTTCCAGACGTAATCATGTCAATCTTCGTGAGGTCATCGATTAGCATCTGAGCACGGTACAACTCTGCAATCGCAGTGGTTAGCCTCTCCCTCTGTCGCGGGGACTTCGTTTCGTGTTCTATCAACTCCAGACTGTAGAGGACAGACTGGCTGATGTTTCGAAAGTCGTGACGGAATAGGTCAACCACGAAGGCCAGACGCTCTGTAACTGACTGCACTCTCTTGTGCAGGGACCAGTTCCATGCACCGACAACCAGTACAAGTCCCACAGCACCAAGCAGAACAAATAGAATCCCGCGAAGCACCTCGCCTGTTGCGGCACTGGCCGCAATGTCTTGGCCAAACCACCGCTGGAACAACCTGTCATACTCGCCCGAACTGAAGACCTCTGCCAGTGCAGCATCTATCTCCTTGAGGAGCACCGTGTCATTCTTTCGAACTGCGATGGCCCGCGGACCGATATAGACAGGATCCCCAATCTTCTTGATGTTTGCAAAGTTGTTGCGAACCGCCGCGTATACGCCCGCGTACTCATTGCAGAACGCCGCCGTGACCTCTCCCTCAGCCACGAGGCGAATCGCCTCGTCTTGGGTCTCCACGAGTACTATCGTTGCGTTTGGAACACGCTTCTCCAGAGTATCCTGAGCGATATCGTTCTCCTCCACAGCGACAGTGTGACCGGCAAGATCCTCAATACAGGTGATGCCCCCCATGTCTGTTCTGACAAAGATGCGTAGTGTCAGGTTCAGTATTGGTCGCGAGAATGAGAAGTTGACTTCTCGTTCAGGTGTTACCGACATACACAGGCTGTCAACGGTTCCGTTCAACAGGGCCTCTGGAGCCTCCTCCCACACCAGAGGTTTCCACACCATAGTCTTCCCCATGGCTGCCGCGACGGCCTCAATCAGATCCACATTGAAGCCTCGGGCTGTCCCGTTCTCCCAGTACTCATGCGGCGGATAGTACCTATCAATACCGACTACCCACGTGTCCGTTTGGGCCTTGATGGGTTGGGCAACACTGACAGGGCCCAAGATCACACCTATAGTTAACAGGAACAGCAGTGCTCTATCTCGGACACGTAAGCCCATCTCTACACAGACCCACCGGGAACTGTAGTTACATTCTCTAAGTGATTGGTTCACGCTTATAGCGATGTTGATTACGTATTATCTTATGATAGAACCGTAAGGGCAAACAGTATGGCGATAGTGGTCACGGTGTCCGCCACAGAGCTCTCAACGGGTATCACGAAGTTGTCAGGATTCAACCCCCTCTTGACGGTGACGATTGCCAGCACGTAGGCAAAGATGCTGACACAGAGCACGGACAGCAGATTTGCCGTCAGCAGGACGCCAAGAAGCCCGAGGACCGCGGCTGGTGTGAGGCCGAAGTACAGCGTCGCCAGACCGCAATAGACTCCAAACATAATCATAGAGGCGAGCCATGCCATGGCCACCTCTGTGGTCTGTTTCTTGATGCCTGTCAGTGTGGGTGGGAGTGTGCCCATCGTCAGCCCGGTGGTGGTAGTCGAGCCGACAATCGATCCCACATCTCCAACAGTGTCGATCAATGCGGGATACACCATATACAGCTCCGGCCTCTCGCTCACAACCCTGCTTATCCTGTCGAGAAAGGAGCCTGTGACATTCACAATAACAACAACGATTGCGAGAGTGCCGAGGAACTGTTTCAGAGTGGTCCTTACTGTTCCCTTCCGCCTGTCAGTCATAATTATGAGGACACTGGAACCCGCAAAGAGAAGGTCGCCACCAGCCAATAGGGGCAGGGTAAAGGGAAATGCCGCATTAGCTGAGAGGATCATTACATAACAGGCCGTCACAAGAATGTCAGCCACAGTCGAAACTATCGGGTATGTTATGACATCTGGATCGAGTCCCCTCCTCACAGACACTATGGAAACACCAATGGTTATTGGCGAAATCACGAGGAGTGACAACCCCATTGTCGCTATCACAACTAGAATCATCGTCAAGGAGTCGGCGATGGTTGTTCCGAGGAGGGCTGCACTGAAAACCGAGGCCATTGCTGCCATAGAAACCCCGCTCACGAGTGTGAGGACGACGACCGACTGGATGAGGTCATAGTACTCTCGTGTATTATGAAGAAATGAGGGTCGGATGGAGCCTATGTGGAGTGCCGTGCTGAGTCTGCCGCTGAACAATCCTCCCACGGCGCCCCGGATACTCAGTATGCCTGGAAACACCAATACTGCCCAAGGGACGGTGGAGAAGGCTCCGAGAAATGCGGCAAGTATCGTCCCTGCCACTAGCCCTCCCATGTCAAATGCGAGCGACATCACGGACTGCCCGAGGAACCTCCCCGCTGCGCGAATTTGCTCTTTGCCCACCGTCATCATCACTTCCTGTCATGCCAAGGCCTCCGAAAGCAGTCCGTGCGCGGCAGTCGCTCTTGCTCGCCGGGATTGAATCGCGCCCTGTTATGATTTAAGCGGTTCGATAATGGTCGAGCCAAGCACTCCAGTAACGGACATCACGCTTCGCTAACCTTAAGTGACACGTTCATGATGTGAAAAGTGACCGTGATGGCGGAGCCGTTTCCGATGGTCGACTGCCGTGGGCACCTGCGGCTTGTTCGTCGTGTGGCTGTCCTCTGAGGAGCATGTCTGTCCGATGCATATTCGCAAGCGTCTGAAACCCATCGAGTACGAGGCCACTCCAGTAAGAGACCTCCTTACAAGAATGAAGACGCTCTCCGAACTCATGATTGATCTTGCGTACTCTGCTCTGCTGTTCTCTGATGAACAGCTGGGCGGTTGGGTCTTGGAGCTTGAGAATCACGTTGATGAGCTCGGCTATCAGCTGCTCATGACGCTCTCGCTCTCTGTCCGTGATAAGAAGGACGCAGAGTTATCGGTGGGCCTGTTTGGGGTTGCCAGCTCTGCGAACAAGATATCAGATGCTGCAGCCGACATTGCCTCACTCGCGCGGCCCGGAAGTCACATTCATCCTATCCTCAATGAGGTATTTCAACAAGTGGAGGAACACTTGGTACAGGTGACTGTGGCGGAGGACTCTGACATTGTCGGCCAGACAATCGGGCAGATTTGGGAGGCCGAGGATGTTAGTGTGGATGTGATTGCCGTCCGAAGGGAAGGTCTGTGGACTCTCAATCCTCCGCGAGACTTCGTCATAGCGCCAGGCGACGTGATCTTCGCACGTGGGTCTGGGCGCGAAACCGATGCCTTTACAGAGATTGCCACGGGCTCGATGCCCGAATCGCACGAAACAAATCGGACGACCAACGGTGGACTCGGTCACCTGATGCTACAGATGAAAGAGCTGTCTGAGTTTATGGTATCACTTGCATATGCGTCAGTCGTCCACTACGACTCGGAGCTCGCAGAGGAAGTCGGAGAGCTTGAGGAGCGCCTGGACGAGATGTGTGAGATGTTCATCCGCCAGGTTCTAGTCATGGATGCTGATGTCGACAAGCGCTGGGACCTAATCCGTCTGGCGGTATCAACTGAGGAGATTGCAGATGCAGCTTGGGAGATTGCATCGATTCCCCTCAGCGGTCTTGAAACACATCCTGTTATTGCGAGCATTGTGAACGAGGCCGAGGAGATAGTAGCGAGGGTCCCTGTTCGTGAGGGGTCCCCTCTGGAGGGGAGGACACTCGGCGAGCTGGCTCTAGAAGACCGATACGGAATCTATGTGCAGTCAGTCCGTAGGTCTGGCCACTGGTTTCACCGCCCAAAGGATGAGTTTCGACTCCGTGCGGGCGACGTACTCATCGTAGACGGATATCGCCAAGGCATTCAAGAGCTTCGTGAAGAGCTAGATGTCCCGGGCGATTCGGAGAGAACATCCTGACGGCTCCATGGTGCGACTCTATTCCCAGATCACCTGTCGCTGGTCCAGTTACTGCCCTGGCTGTGAAACACCATCTTCAACGACGGTCTTGTAGATCTCAAGTGCTCTTGATGCGTTCGTGACCCCCTTGACAACCGCAGTCCCCTTTTTCATGACCGTAATAGTCACGTCTGGCTCAACCTCGACGGCAAGAAAGAGTTTGCTGACCCGTACCTTGTACCTGTCCTGCAATCGTTTGCCTATCGCTTCGAGGTCGAGTGCGAGGGTCTGCGGGGGGGTTATGTTGAAGCTGTTGGAACACAGCATGGTCACTGATAGTCCCTCTGACATCTGCGGCTTCACCTCTGTTGAATCGGAGCAGATCGGACAGTTGTCTGTCCTGCTTATCTCAAATGAGTCGAAAGACAGATCCCTGATGTCTATGTGCATGAGCCGGCCCGCGAGACTGGGCTGACGACTCGTAACAATAGACACGGCTTCCTGGACCTCTATGGCTGCTACGACTGAGAGCAGTGTCGGCGTGACTCCAACTCTTGCACATGTGCGTTCGGGGTCATCACGTGCATCTCCCAAGAGGCATTGCAAGCAGCCCGTCTTGCCAGGCAAGAATGTGGAAACATTTCCATAGTACTCGATAGCTCCCGCATAGACGTATGGTATCCGGAGTCGCTGTGTTGCAATGTTCACGGCACGACGTGCCTGTATCGTATCAAGGCCGTCAAGTACGACATTGCTTCCACGAAGAAGATTTTCCGCATTCCCATGGTGGATTGATGCCATTATCGGCTCAAGATGGACATCGGGATTCATCTTGGAGAGGGTTTCCACGGCCGCCTCAACCTTTGGCTGTCCTATGTCGCCCATCCTGTACAATGTTTGCCTCTGGAGATTCGAGAGGTCCACCAAGTCCTGATCAATGACTCTAACTGTGCCGAATCCGAGTGCGGTCACCAATGTGAGAACAGGGCTCCCGAGGCCCCCTGCACCAACGACTGTGACTGTTGACCGCATTATGCTCTCCAAGTCCTCCTCCGAGAAATCACGGAGCGCGAGCATTCGGGAGTAGCGTTGGAGCTGTTCATCAGTCAGAGTCATCTTGCCATCCAGTGCTCGATTCGCTTTTCGACCTATCAGGCTTCCTATCAGTCGAACAGAACTACGTCGACCTCTTCTCCCTCTTCTATCACATCTAGGTTGACAGGTAGCATGATGTAGCCGTCAGCTTGGGACATGCTTGTGATTGCCCCTGAGGTCTTGTAGACGGGATGGGCCACCCCATCTTCAACTCGAACTGTGAGAAACTGTTTTCGTCCGGAGGCTGAAACCACTCGCTTGGCCAACCGTGCAGTCGTGGTTCTTGGAGCCCTGACTGGCAGGCGTGCGATCTGTCGCACTGCTGGTACGAGAAAGATATACGCGTTACTCAGACACGAGGTGGGATACCCCGGCATTCCGATGATTGGGGTGTCATTCACCGTGGCGAACAACGTTGGCTTTCCCGGCTTAATCTGCACACCGTGAAAGTGCACAGTGCCCAGCTCTTCAAGCACATCTACCATCATGTCTTTCTCACCAACGGAGCTGCCCCCCGAGAGAACAACCATGTCGGACTCCATGGCGCCTTGTATCGCAGACCTCAGTGCATCATAGTCATCAGTCACCACACCGTGTCTGAATACCTCGGCACCATTCTGAGTGAGGATGGCGCTTAACGTGTAGGAGTTGACATCGTATATCTGGCCCCGTCCCAATTCCTCTCCCGGCGCCACGATCTCCCGACCTGTGGCAATCACTGTCACCTTAGGTCGCACATAGACCTCGACATGTGTGAGCCCCAGTGCTGCAATTGCCCCGACCCGCGCCGGCGTGAGGAGGGTGTTTGTGTAGAGCACGACATCTCCCCTCTTGATGTCCTCACCAGCCCTTGAGATGTTGGCCCCAGGGTACACGGGCCTTGTCACCGTCACAACATCTTCGGAGCGCTCTGTGAACTCCACCATGACAACCGCATCAGCCCCAGTGGGCAGAGGCGCGCCAGTAGCTATCTGTACACAGGTCCCATGCTTCAACTCAATGTCGGTAGTTTCACCAGCATGTACTTCCCCCACCACTCTGAGTTCGACCTGCCTGTCAGCTGCAGCAAAAGTGTCTTCTGCAATGACCGCGTACCCGTCCATCGCAGCACGGTCGAATGGTGGAACATTGTCCTTTGCCACCACATTCTGTGCAAGGACACGGCCCGCCGCTCTGTGTATCTCAATGCGCTCGGTCACCTCTATCGGTCTGCAGTGATTCAATATGATTCTCTCTGCATCCTCATGGGACACGAGGAGTCTGAATGGGCTCATGCTATTCATCGGTCCACCTCCCATAGCAGATGTCCTATACTGGGCAGAATTATCCTTGTGAGGGCTGTTCGCATGGCGTTCTTGGACCCGGGAAGACAGTACACCACAGTGTTCCCGACAAGTCCGGCTGTTGCCCTGCTGTAGATTCCGGCCAGACCAATCTCTTCATAGCTGAGTCTACGAAAGAGCTCACCGAAGCCCGGCAAGTGTCTCTCGAAAATTGCCTCAATAGTCTGAGCGGTGAGATCTTTCCGCCCGACGCCTGTTCCACCACTTGTCACGACGACCCTGATTCGTGAATCTTGGATATACCTTCTCACCGAACCGAGAATTGCATCGGCGTCGTTGGGGACGATGTCGTATGCGTGGACCGTGTGGCCAGCAGCGGCCAGCAACTCGCGTGCTATTCTTCCCGACTCGTCCGTCTTCTCAGTCCTAGAGTCGGTCACAATGAGAAGTCCAAACCCGGTCTTGATGTGTTGGTCACGTCGATGTTCGTCATGCATGTTCTCTCTTCTCCTTCAAGACGACCCGGATGTTCTCAAGTCTGGCCACTGGGTACTGTCCTCCTTCATCCTTCTCCAGATACTTCACCATGTCCCATATCGAGAGCAGCGCCGTTGTCACGCCCACCAATGCCTCCATCTCCACTCCTGTACTGTAGGTGGTCTTCACGGTACAGGTCCCATGAATTCGGTCCTCCGTGAATGCAAAGGAGATGTTTACTGAGGTGAGCGGAATCTGGTGGCATAATGGAATGATCTCATCTGTCTTCTTTGCCGCCTGAATACCCGCAATCTCGGACACTGTGAGGACATCGCCCTTCTTTGTGGACTGTGTCCTTATGGCCTCGACAGTGGAGGGCTGAAGAACAATCTCTCCCTCGGCCACGGCGGTCCTGAATGAAACCGTCTTCTCCGAGATGTCTACCATGCGTACGGGGTCACTCTCGTTCAATGTTCACCACCAACCCAATAGCTCCCACTCTCGGTGAACTCCTTTTTCCAGATGGCAGCGCGACTCTTCAGCTCCTCAATCACATACCGGCACCCCTTGAACGCCTCGTCACGATGAGCAGCGCCTACTGCTATCAAAAGGATGTTCTCGCCAACTGTCAGACTCCCCATGCGATGGACAATCGACACATCCGTGACTCCAAATTTCCTGATGGCCTCGTCACGGATGGTTTCAAGTTCGCTAATTGCAGTTTCCCTGTCCACCTCAAACTCTAGGTGTTCCACCACTTGTCCTCGGCTTTCTTCTCGTACGACTCCCAAGAACAGCACGATTGCTCCCATTGAGGGTCTTGCAGTCTGTCTGACAATCTCGTCGATTGAGAAGTCCCTGTCGGTGATGTCAATCATCAGTCCTGCCTCCTCTCCAGTAGGGGGACCTCAAGCTGACAGCAAGATTGAGAGCCCTCTCAAGAATCTCATCAGAGGTACTATCCTCTAGCGCGTCGTGAATGTCAACAAGGTTATCGTCCCGCAACAGACAAGGCTTGAACTTCCCGTCGGATGTGACACGAAGGCGGGTGCACCTAGCGCAGAACGTACTGTTGTGATGCGGGCGAACAACCTCAATGAGGACACTGCCCCCCTCTATCGGGATCTCGTACTGTCTGCGTCCGTGAAGTGAGCGTCGCATGGTTCTGATTGACCGCGTCTGGAGATCTCTCTCGATAGCGTCGAGCTTGACCCTGAGCGACTCCATCGCCATTCCGTCACAGGGCATGGGCTGCAGCTCAATCAATTGGAGGATTGCACCAATCTCTCCAGCGTACTGTATCATGTCTTCAATCTCATCCTCGTTGAAACCCTTCAAGACGGTCATATTCACCTTCACGGGATACATACCCGCGTCTATCGCAGCTCGAATCCCGTACTTGATGAGTTCTAGGTCATCAACACCCGTTATCTTCCGATGAACATCGGGCCGTAGTGAGTGAAGACTTACGTTTATTCTGTTCAGGCCCGCATCAGCAAGTTCTCTGGCCAAGCGCCCAAGACGCGAACCATTCGTGGTGAGTGACAGGTCGTCTGTGAGAGGGGCCAGCCTCTCCACGATATCGACTATGTCATCTCGAAGCAGTGCCTCGCCGCCTGTGAGCTTGACCTTTCTGATTCCGTGTCTGTTACCTATTCGTACGATACGCTCAATTTGCTCCGGCGTCATCTCTCCCCCCGGGCCTGACTCTCCCTCATGATGGCAAAAGAAACAATGGTGGTCACAACGCTGGGTCACCGAGATTCTGAGGTAGTCCACTGGCCTGCCGAATCGATCAATCAATGGGCTCATCTCGGGAAGAACCGCTGATGAAGATCGTGACCCTTGCGCGTCCATCTCTCTTATCGCAAGTTCGTCACACCAAGATAACTGTTATGATTGGTCGTGCAGCTCGGCCTAGTATACGCGCACAGACGATGCCTTGAATGTAACACAGACCGAGTCGCCCTGGGAGATCTTGAGCCTCTCAAGCGAAGACTTCGTGATTAACGCGACTAGCGGGATGCCAATGTCAACTGTGAGGAGTACTGTGGAATTCTCTGCTTCTATCTCGGTCACCGTGCCTCTCAGGCTGTTCCTGGCGCTGGATAGAACTGGTTCTCTCGAAACAATGATGTCTTCTGGCGGAATTCTGACTGTCACATCGCCACTTCTGTCCGTAACGACATCTATCGAAACAGCATGTCCTACTCTGACCCTAGACAGCCTGTAGCCGCCCTCTATACCTGTCCCATTCTCTACTACCGTCCCATGAAAGAGATTGGATGTCAAGTCACCGAATGCAAGGCTCTCAAGCTCCTCTCTTATCACCTCACGTGTCGGCCCCTTTGCACGAATGCGTCCTGCATCAAGAATGAGTGTTTGATCCGATAGATGGGCAACGCGAAGAATATCATGCGTGGCGATGGCCACTGCAACATGTCCCTCTCGTCGGAAACATTGAACAATGTCGTCCACGAGGGCAACGCCATCCCTGTCGAGATATGCAGTTGGCTCATCTAGGAGTATGACATCAGGCTGAGTGACTCTGGCCATTGCAAGTGCGACTCTCTTCTGTTCGCCCCCTGACAATGTTCGCGCCTGCCGGCCCGCAAGACCATGCATGCCCACCTCCTCAAGGGCTGCAGTCACTCGCTGTTTCACCTCCGTTTCGGGCACACCCCGAATCCTGAGTCCATATGCGACGTTGTTGAACACGGTTGTACCGAACAGAATCGGCTTTTGAAAGACCATGGTGACCCTACGTCGGAACTCTGGCAGTTCTGTGTCGGTCACGGCTCTACCGCGGAAGGACAGTAGTCCGGAGCTTGGCCTCTGAAGCCCAGCCATCACCCTCAGCAGCGTGGTCTTGCCTGCACCGTTCGGACCTATGATTGACAGGACCTCCCCTGGTTCGACTCGGAGATCAATGTGGTCTAGAGCCCTGGTGGAGTCGAACTCCACTGTGACTCCTGTCAGATTGATCACCGCCAAAGCCACCACCTCACTCTCTTCTCAGCGATGTTAAGAAGGAGGTTGAACGTGATCATGAGGGCCAGCAGCACGAATGTCAGACCTAGGCCCAGTGCAATCTCACCGCGGGTTGTTTCTAGCGCAATGGATGTCGTCAGTACTCTTGTGATTCCCTCCAGATTACCTCCTACCATCAGGGCGACGCCCAGCTCAGATATGGCCCGACTGAAGCTGGCCGACAGTGCCAGTACAATCCCTCCGAGCGACTCTCTCAAGACTGACGCGGCAGCTCCTCTCTCATCCGCACCCAATGTGAGTGCTAGGTCGCGGATGGCCGGGGACACGTTCTCTATTGTTTCGGTGGTTATGCTGACCATTATTGGGAGAACTAGGACGGCCTGCCCAACAATCAGGGCCGTTGGCGTGTATAGGAGCCGCATGAACCCCAATGGTCCATTCCTGGAGAACACCAAGTAGAGTATCAATCCAAGGGCCACTGTGGGCATGCTCATCAATCCACGGAAGAGGCCTGTGAGAGAGTCCCTTCCCCTAAAGCGCTTCAGCCCCAGTAGTACCCCGACAGGAATTCCGATGACGGTGGCAAGGAGTGCCGCAAGTCCAGATATTGCCAAGGATCTCAAGGTTATTGCTACAATCTCTTGCTCGACTGTCATCGGTGGCACAACCTCTGAGCGTTAATCAAGTGTAGAGACCGTAGTCCCCATATCTCCATTCGGGTGGGCACTCATAGAGGGTACCTCCGGAGTCAAAGAACGCATAGTTCTTGATCCACTGTGCGACATCGGGGGGCTCTCGGCTCTTTAGGACATTCACTGCAGGATAGAACAGAGGAGTTCCGTAGTCTTCGAGTCCATAGCTTACTATGAGTTCCTGCGTGTCATTGCTCACGAGGAACTTGATGAAGTCCATGGCGATGTCGAACTTGACATGCGGGATCTTCGTCTGGTTCACAGCCAT